>NZ_JAQIHG010000015.1:0-53040 GCF_035916735.1 Acinetobacter minutum | reverse complement strand
CACATCACTGTGACATCTTAGAATCTGGCAATGATTCCTATCGATTTAAGAAAAGAAAAAAATTAGTGGTCTAGGGTCAATTTTGGACGCTGATACCTGATCAATTTTCAACGCTGATTGACATGTTTGGGTTTTGGCAGAATAAAAAAGCGCTCATTGGAGACCTCCAATGAGCAAGCATCGGTGAAACCTGCTGGACTCCAGCGGGTTTCCATCGGTGTAGCAGCAATTCTTCAATCTGACACATTTTCCGCGTTGATCGTTTATTCAGTACATCGCTTCAATGGGCATTTACCAAAACATTTAGAAGGTTTCAAGAGCCAGCGAATGTTTATTGGTCATTTGCTGTGCCGGTGAGTTGAGTAAAGCAAGCAAAAACAGAATATTGATTGAAATAGCGAAAAATATGGCTCTTGAAAAAATTACACATCAGTCCGAGTATGTCGATTTTTCCCCTTTTCTCTCGGGCATTGAAGAAAGGGGAAAACGAGACACCTAAATTTTATAGGGATTCTGCTCATCCACGTTATATCGACTTAAGATTTAACAAATTAACAGCAGTCTATATTCACCCTCTTTTTCAGCCGGAGCTCTATGAACACAGGGTAAAGCTTGTTGCATTGGATGATCTACCGCCAAGCGCCAAAGATGTCCTGAGCCCAAATTCACGGGTTTTGCCTCGGGTTTAGGCTGATAATGGAGATCGAAGAAATTCTCTTCTAAGAACGTTTCAAATTCAGATTCTGGGCCGTCATGTAATTTTTTGAGTTTTGCCCTGATTTCTGCAATCAAAATCTTTTGTTCAACCTGGTCATTGGGCAGGATATCACTCGCAGGACCATGGTAGGTACATAAAAAAGTATCCATTGCAATGGGTGAGCGATCAACATGATACGAATAGACGTCTGTTGAAATGAAATCTAACTCTTCATCACGTTCATAACTTTGAAGTAGATTCAGTGAAGGGGAGGCACCAAAATCAGTTAACAGCTGCATATCTCTTAAGATAATTTCTCTTGCTAAATTTCCTTGTTCTGAGAGGTGCAGCGCCAAAAGGTTTTCAACAGAAACTTCTGTAATATTCTCTTTTAATTCCAGTTTAGCTACGATCTCTTGAAAGTCGCCAATCAAATTTCTATGCCAGCAAATGGCGTTCATCTTTTCTTTGAAATTTGTATTGACCAATTCAGCAAAAGTAGAAACCACTTTAATCTGATCGTTGTCAGAAAGTATATTTTTCATATTAGAATTAAATACATAATAAATACTACCTGATAATATACATGCAGCTTTTATAATAGCTATGGTTAGTGGGAAAAGATCGCATAGCTTTAGCGGTGATTAAATAGCCGCTGATTTTGTAGAGCAATTTAAACATAGGCACCTTGGTGGCACCTATGTTTATTTGATACTGGTTTATTAATTACGATGCACTAGAAACGATAACGTAGTGCAAGTTGAGCATTAATTGGATCACCCAGCATATTTGAGTCATTTGCACCGCTATGGCCAGACACAAAAAATTCACGATTCAATAAATTGTTGAGATTCAAAGTGACATCATACTGTGCTGTTTGATAGCCAAGAGCGGCATTGAACACAGTATAACCGGGTAACAAGTTTTTGTTGTCTGGAGCACTAAAGCGTGATGACTCAGCACGTCCACCAAGTGCGGCAAACCATTGGTCATTTAGCTGATATTTTAACCAGAGATTGGCTGCATGATTCGGTGTTAAAGCCGCATGATGGCCGCTAAAGCCTGTAGTAGATTTTTCAATCTTGCCATCAAGATAAGAATATCCCGCTAAAACTGAAAGCTGATCAGTGAGTTGGCCTGTCAGTGCCACTTCAGCACCGCGGGTTTTCTGTTCACCAGCCAAAATTGCCAGCGTATTGTCATTTGGACTCTGATTTTGAATATTGGTCTGATTCATTTCAAATACGGCCAAGGTCATATTCAGTCGACCACTCAGATCCCATTTGGTTCCGATTTCTAGATTTTCAGTTTTGGTCGGTTTCAGATCGGCACTATTTTTATATAGGACAAAAGCATCAGCCAGAGGTTGAAAAGACCGATTGTAGGAAGCGTACAACGATAAATTGGAAACTGGTTGATAAACGATCCCAATGCGAGGGGAAAGGCTGTGATCTGTCCGGTCTAAGATACCTGTCTTTCCGGTTTTATCATTCCTGTATTGAGATAAATCATCATAGCGCAGTCCGGCAAGTAGCTTGAACTTGTCATTCAAAGTGATCAGATCTTGCAGATAAAGGGCATAATTCTCAAATTCATTACTGTTATTGTTTCTGGCAGTCGTGGCCGTATTAATAGGTATCCAATAGTCCAGTACGGGATGATAGAGGTTGGTTGTCGTTTTAGCACCTTGCCATAAAATTTCGTCTTTATGTTGTTTGCTGTATTCGACTCCAATCAACACTTCATGCTGTAAGCCAGGGGTTTTCATCTTGGCACTGATTTCATTTTGCAGAAATATGCCATCTTCATTGCGTAAACGCTTGTTCTGGATTAATACAATTTGAGACGGATCACTAGGATGTGAATCCGTACTATATTCACGGTCTAAGGAGTAATTATAGTGTCGAGCTACTCCTCGATATTTCAACAGGTCATTAAATTTATGCTCTAAGGTAATGGTTTGGCTAGAAACTTCAGTATCGACATTTCCCACTTCTTCACCGTTTAAAGCACCATAGAAGGTTTTCGTATTTGTCCGTACCGGCTTTCCAGTCAAAGGATCCATGGGAAAGCCTTGATCGGCTAAACGGTCGTCATGCAAATAATCAGCTTGTAATAATATGGAGGTTTGATCCGAAACATTCCATTGGAGAGAAGGGGCAATGGCCTCGCGCTTCAGGAAGCTCTGATGGCGATAGCCGTCTGAATCTTCAATAGCTCCAGTTAAGCGGACTTTCACTTGGTCACTGATGATCTCTGCAAGATCCAATTCAGCACGTTTTTGTCCTAAACTGCTACCAATCAGGCTAACTTCATGTAATTTTTCATCCAGCGGTTTTTTATTAATCCGGTTGACCAAACCACCCGCTGAGCCTCTTCCATACAAGACAGACCCCGGTCCTTTCAACACCTCTATACGCTCAACATTCGACATATCACGATAATACAGTGCATCATCACGTACGCCGTCTACATAATTATCTGTAATGGCAGAAAATCCACGGATCATGACCTGATCACGCTGGCCATCGCCCACACTAAAACTCAGGCCGGCAACATTTTGTAAAGCGCCTTGCATGGATGTGACGGTTTGATCTCGTAAGATTTCTTGAGGAACCACGTTCACAATTTGTGGAATATCTTTGAGTTCTGCCAAGCCCTTCGTTGCTGTAGAAGCTTGGCCGACCTGGTTTTTAAGGCTTTGATCTGCCTCAGCAGAGGAACTGAGTGTAGGTAGAACAACGCTATTTGGTATTTCATTTGCATATGCCTGAACAGCAAGCAACCCCATAGAAGAAACTAACAACATCGACTTTTTCATGAATTTTACTGACTCCATCCTCCAAAAAATTGTGTGCAGTTTGAGCAAGAAAACTACCGAAGTAAATAATAATGAATATCATTTACTATTGATAATAGTAATCATTATTTTATATTTGAGAAGTTATCTGAATGGTTGTGACAGGAAAAAATTTAAATTTTTCCGTAAAAAATGAGATGAAGAGTAAAAAATACGGATGTAAAAAATATATTAAACAAAGGCTTAAATTAATTTTGTAATAAATAATCTGAAGAAGCTTGCCTTCGATTAAATGCAATCTAGAGAATTCGTCTGTTAAGCGAAAGGATGGAGCAGATTCTTATGCGTTGTTGAAGCAACCCTACTTTGGGAAAGAGACAGAGAAATAAACTTATAAATTCAAAATCGATAGACTTCTGCGTTGAAAATTCTACATCATCGGCCCTATACCAGATTAAACCTATTTTAATCGTTTCTATTGGTTTTTAGGATAGCTTGAGGCACTGTGATACAAAAATATAAGGATGAGAAGATAGAGCTTAAATATAAATAGATTTTAAAATAATAGATTGGTGTTAAATAGAATGATTCATTCATTATCTATCTGAGTTTATAATTTTAAATATTAACTATTGGAGAGATAAATCACATTAGAAGCGGGATTTTTAATCCAAACTAATACAGATCAAAGAATAGGTTAGTGATTTCAATAAGATTCTTAAAATAAAAAACCCACTGAAGTGGGTTTTTCATGACTCGTTCTTACAATAAGTAACGAGTCCCAAGCTTAATTATTGTTTGATGATCAAAACTGGGAAATGGCTTTCACCCAAGACACCTTGTGCAACGCTACCCAAGATGAGTTTTTTGATGCCTTTACGACCATGAGAACCGATCACGACTAAGTCAGCTTTGATTTCCTCAGCGGCAGCAATGATTTCTTTATGGATAACTTGTCCTTCAGAAATTTTAGTCTCAATTTCAACGCCTTCTTGTGCAAACAATGCTTTTGCATTGTTTAGGGTTTCTTGAGCGCCAGCTTTTGCTTTTGCAAAATAATCCTTGGTGATTTCAGAAGTATCAATAAACTCAACCCCAATGAACGGGTCTACTGCAAGTACGCAAAGGGCAGTAACTTTGCTGCCAAATTTTTTTGCAATTTCAGCAGCTTGTTTTACTGCTGCAAGTGAAGTTGATGAACCATCGACAGGCACTAAAATATGTTGATAAGCCATGTAATACTACTCCTTATTGTCATTACTAAATGGATCAAGTCCATTGATTATTCGATCATTATATTTACACAAGTGTCATATCAGTTTGATGACCAGTCTGCTTGTTTCATTGGGGTATCAATCCAGCATACTTCAATGAGAATAAGTGTTTAAAATACTGGCGATTTTAAGCATAAGACATAGTATCAAATTAGCATATTTACACGCCTGATCAAGCATTTCTCAAACTAAAGTTTGAACAGATTTCCATTGAGAAGTCCTTTTACTTTTATAGTTAAGCTGAAAAGTCACTCGGGACTCACTTGATCTTGACATCCCGAACAAAGCTGTTTTGTGTTGGAGCGGCAGCTCATTGGCTTTGTACCAGACATTTGGAGCAAGTTGTTAAAAAAGCCCTGCAGCTTTTGAGGTTGAGGGATCTTTGCTCCAGATATCTTTAGTTATTGTGGCTGTTGAAAATTAGCGCTACAGTGGTAGATGTGGTCTGACCACGAAATACAAAGTTAAAAAACTGATTTATAAAAATTGATTATTTTAAAATTTTGATTGGAGTTTAGCACAATGAAAGCATTGGTTTATCACGGTCCAAGTAATGCTAAATGGGAAGAAAAAGAAGCACCAAAACTGCTCAAACCGAGTGATGCAATTGTCCGTATTGTTAAAACAACGATTTGTGGGACAGACTTACATATTTTAAAAGGCGATGTACCGGCCGTGACCGATGGCCGTACTTTGGGACATGAAGGCATTGGGATTATTGAAGAAGTGGGCCCTTCTGTTCAGCAATTCAAAAAAGGCGATAAAGTCATTATTTCCTGTATTACTGCCTGTGGTTCATGCAGTTATTGCAAGAAAAGTTTGTATGCGCACTGCAAGGATGGCGGCTGGATTTTAGGTCATAAAATCGATGGTACGCAGGCGGAATATGTGCGCATCCCGCATGCCGATAACAGCCTGTACCATTTGCCAGAAGGTCTGGATGAAGAATCGGCTTTGATGCTCAGCGATATCTTGCCGACGGGTTTTGAAATTGGCGTGTTAAATGGTCAGGTACAACCGGGTCAAACGGTAGCGATTGTCGGTGCAGGCCCAATCGGGATGGCTGCATTGCTCACGGCACAGTTCTATTCTCCAGGCCGTATTATTATGGTAGATACTGATGAAAGCCGTCTGGAAACTGCAAAACGTTTTGGGGCGACCGATACCATTAACCCAACCAAGCAGGATGTGAAATCGGTGATTGATCAATTGACCGATGGTGTGGGTGTAGATGTTGCAATTGAATGTGTCGGTGTGGAACCAACCTTTGCGATCTGTCAGCAAATTATTGCACCAGGTGGACATATTGCCAACGTGGGTGTGCATGGCAAATCAGTAGAGCTGCATCTTGAGGATTTGTGGATTAAAAACATCACCATCACCACAGGATTGGTGAATACTTCGAGTACACCAATGCTGCTCAAGAGCTGCTGTGCCAAAACTATTGAGCCAAATAAACTGGTCACCCACCATTTTGCTTTAAATGATATTGAACAGGCATATAAAGTATTTGGTCATGCTGCTGAAGAAAAAGCAATGAAAGTGGTGTTGTCGAATTCTTAATATCGACTTCTTGAAGTTTCAAAAAGACATTCCAGGTGGAATGTCTTTTTTTTAATTGCTGAATCCACTTTTTTCAGTTTTATATGCTTTGATTTTTTATACCGCTATGTTTTCAGGCCATAAAAAGTAAAATCCAAATTTCCCTTTTTTAAATTCTGCCCCAATCGTTTTTGCTTTATCAGTCAAATAGAAGTTATTGTCCTTTTTAGAGAGATAGCCATTTTGTGTTAATTGCTCTAATAAATCGGTAGTTGAAAGTCCAAGTTTATTGGCCAATTTAGAGCTAGTCAGTTTTTCAAAGTTGTTATCATCTTCATCTTCAGTGGTTGGAGTTGAGCTCTTTTGTTGATCAATTTTTTCTAATGAAATTCTTACTTCATCACTGATACGAATAATACGTTGAGCTTCCTCATAGGTATCTTTATAGAGTGCTGAATCCTCTTCACGTTCGATTAAAATTCCCATTTCATTGTTATTGATTTGACTGAATTCATAAAGATTTAGACTGGTAATAATGCCACGATCTTCATTTAAATAGCATTTTGCATGTAGGTTTTTGCAAAAACTGGTACGTATATAGTCTTGTTCTTTAAGCCAATTGATCTCTTCAGGCTGTAATTCACTCTTGCCGTAAATAATACGGATATCAATTTTTAAACGATTTTTGTCTTCTAGCAATTCTTTAATACGATCATTTAATTTTAAAAATGGACTAATAAGAATGACGCGCTCTTTTGCTGATTTAATCAGTTCTTCTAAATAGTAATTAGTAGCGCTGGTATTTAAAAATTTTGCCATTTCCCCTCATCCTTATGTATTGAATTTAAATAAAAAAACCCCGCATTCAGCGAGGTTTTTATATCACACATTCAAATTATTAACCAAGCAATTGCTTCATTAACTCATTTACTTGTGCTGGGTTGGCTTTACCCTTAGAGGCTTTCATTACCTGACCGACCAAACCGTTAAATGCTTTCTCTTTACCAGACTTGTATTCCTCAACCATTTTTTCATTGGCTGCAAGTACGTCTTTGATGATGGCTTCAATCGCACCAGTATCAGTTTCCTGCTTTAAGCCATGCTCAGCAATAATGTCATCGGCGGATTTACCTTGCGAATCCCACATTAAACTAAACACTTGTTTCGCGATCTTGCCGCTAATGGTGTTATCCACGATACGCGCGATCATGCCACCTAACTGTTCAGCTGAAATAGGGGAGTCAGTAAGGTCCAAACCGGCTTTGTTTAAAGCACCGGAGAATTCACCCATCACCCAGTTAGCTGCAACTTTACCTTGCGCAGCACCGCCGGCAGCAGCCACCACAGCTTCATAAAACTCCGACATTTCACGCGTTAAGGTCAACACGTGCGCATCGTACTCTGTCACGCCAAAGTCAGCGACAAAGCGCTCACGACGTGCAGCAGGTAACTCAGGCATGGTGGCTTTAATCGCTTCGATTTGCTCGTCAGCAATGATCACTGGCAATAAGTCTGGATCTGGGAAGTAACGGTAATCGTTGGCTTCTTCTTTCGAACGCATTGAGCGCGTTTCCATTTTCACCGGATCGAACAGACGGGTTTCCTGGTCAATGGTGCCATCCCATTCCAGAATCTCCATTTGACGTTCAATTTCAACATTGATCGCTTGTTCAATGAAACGGAATGAGTTGAGGTTTTTCAGCTCACAACGGGTACCGAAAGGTTGACCCGGACGACGTAAAGACACGTTACAGTCGGCACGGAACGAACCTTCTGCCATGTTGCCATCCGAAATACCCAACCAGCGCACCAATGTGTGAATCGCTTTAATGTAAGCAACGGCTTCTTCTACCGAACGCATATCCGGTTCAGAGACGATTTCAAGCAGCGGTGTACCGGCACGGTTAAGGTCGATGCCTGACATACCCTCAAACTGGTCATGAATCGATTTACCGGCATCTTCTTCCAGATGCGCACGGGTCACGCCAATACGTTTAGTGGTGCCGTCTTCGAGCTGAATGTCGATATGACCTTTACCGACAATCGGATTGTCCATCTGGCTGATCTGGTAGCCTTTAGGCGAATCCGGGTAGAAATAGTTTTTACGTGCAAAGACCGATGCCTGATCAATATAAGCATCGATACCCAAACCAAAACGGATGGCTAAATCCACCACTGCCTGGTTAAGGACTGGCAATACGCCCGGCATGGCCAAATCCACCAGGCTGGCTTGCGTGTTTGGATCTTGACCAAACTCCGTGGATGAACCTGAGAAGATTTTAGATTTGGTAGCAAGTTGCGTGTGGATTTCGATCCCAATAACGACTTCCCAACCGTCAATCAAGTTTGACTTCGGTTTAGCATTGTTTTTAGCCATTATGCGTTCTCCTCAGCAATAGCCGCGCGTTTAGTATGCCAATCGGTCGCTTGTTGATATTGATGCACAATCGATAACAATTGAGATTCTGACCAGTAGTTACCAATCAGCTGCAAGCCCACTGGTAACTGTTCTGAATCAAAACCAACCGGTGCGTTAATTGCAGGTAAGCCTGCAAGGTTCACGGCGATGGTATAGATATCACCGAGGTACATTTCAACCGGATCTAATGACGCGCCAATTTTGTAGGCAGTGGTTGGAGCCGTTGGAGCTGCAATCACATCAACCTGTTCAAAGGCTTTGAGGAAATCTTGCTGGATTAAACGACGGACTTTTTGTGCTTTCACATAGTAGGCATCATAATAACCGGCAGACAGGGCATAAGTTCCGATCAGGATACGGCGCTGCACTTCGGCACCAAAACCTTCAGAACGCGAACGTTTGTAAAGATCAAGCAAGTCAGCCGGATTTTCACAGCGATAGCCATAACGTACACCGTCATAACGTGACAGGTTGGAAGATGCTTCTGCGGGTGCGATCAGGTAGTATGTTGGCACATAGGCTTCAGTCATGTTCAGGTCGATTTCAACCAGCACTGCGCCCATTTCTTCAAGTTTTTTCAGCGATTCTTCAACACGTGCTTTGACATCAGCAGCCAAGCCAGCCACATTGAAATATTGTTTTGGAATCCCGATGCGCAAGCCTTTTACCGCCGTTGCATTCAGATTTGCTACGTAATCTTCAACCTCCTGATTCACAGAGGTGGAGTCACGTTCATCATGACCTGCCATCACATTCATCAGATAAGCACAGTCTTCAGCTGAACGTGCCATCGGGCCACCCTGATCCAATGAGGATGCATAGGCAATCATACCGAAACGAGAAACCCGGCCATAACTCGGTTTTAAACCGGTCAAACCACAGAAAGAAGCCGGTTGACGGATTGAACCACCGGTATCGGTTCCGGTTGCAAATGGTGCAAGATCAGCTGCTACGCAGGCTGCTGAACCCCCTGAAGAACCGCCTGGTACGCGATCCAGTGCCCACGGGTTTTTGGTCGCACCGTAGTACGAGCTTTCTGAGGTGGAGCCCATGGCGAACTCGTCCATGTTCACTTTACCCAGTGTTACTAGACCAGCAGATTTACCTTTGGCCACCACAGTCGCATCGTAAGGTGAGATAAAGTTGTCCAGCATTTTTGAGCCGGCGGTGGTTTTGATGCCTTGAGTACAAAAAATATCTTTGTGTGCAAGTGGAATACCGGTTAATGCTGTCGCGTTACCTGCTTTGATCGCAGCATCAGCCGCATCGGCTGCCGCAAGTGCCTGTTCTGCGGTGACAGTCACATAACTGTTGACCTGTGTGTCGATCTTGGCAATACGGTTTAAATAGTGTTGAGTCAGTTCGCGGGAAGAAAATTGGCCCTGGCTTAAGCCTGCGGAAAGCTCGCGAATGGATAAGCGATGTAAATCAGTCATGAGTTAAATTCTTTACGTTCATTTATGAGAGCAGACAGATGAGTAAGCGGACTTATTCAATCACGCGAGGAACGAGGTATAAACCGTCTTGCGTTGCTGGGGCAACTGCTTGATATTCATCACGATGATTGCTTTCGGTCACCACGTCTGGACGTAATGGCTGAGGATGGTCAAATGGGCTTTTCAGCGGTTCTACACCGTCGGTGTCGATGCCTTTTAAGCTTTCCATCATGCCTAAAATTTTATTTAGGCTTTGAGCATATTCAGCAGATTGCGTATCATTGAGTGATAATCTAGCGAGATTGGCAATCGCTGAAACTGTTTGTGCATTTAAATCCGCAGAATGCTGAGCATCCGATGTAGACATAACATCACCTAAGTCAGTATTAAAATTTTTCAAAATATCGTGCGTTATAATAAGCGATTGACTTGTTCAAAGCATCACATTTAGTTAAAGTTGCCGACTTGCGTCCACCACAAAGTTTAATTGAGAACGACCCGTGATTCTAAAACGACTAATTGGCTTGTTTTCGCCAGATCTAGCCATTGATTTAGGTACAGCAAATACACTTATTTATGCACCTGGACGAGGCATTATATTAAATGAACCAACGGTTGTGGCAATCCGTCACAGTGGTTCTCAAAAAATTGTTGCCGCTGTAGGCCTTGATGCTAAACAAATGCTAGGTCGTACACCTGCCAATATTTCAGCGATTCGTCCAATGAAAGACGGTGTGATTGCCGACTTCGAAGTGACTGAAACCATGCTGAATCAGTTTATTGGCAAAGTGCATGAGAAACGTCTGTTTCCACCTGCACCACGTGTCGTGGTCTGTGTTCCTTGCAAGTCAACGTTGGTTGAACGTCGTGCGATTCGCGAAGCGGTATTCAATGCCGGTGCACGTGATGTGCGTTTGATCGAAGAACCAATGGCCGCTGCCATTGGTGCTGGTCTGCCGGTTGAGCAAGCTTGTGGTTCAATGGTCGTAGACGTGGGTGGCGGTACGACAGAAATTGCAATCATCTCCTTGCAGGGCTGTGTTTATGCAGATTCCTTGCGTATTGGTGGTGATGTGTTTGATGAACAGATCATCAATTATGTGCGTAAGGCACATGGCTGTGTGATCGGTGAAACCACTGCAGAAACCATCAAGAAAGAAGTGGGAATGGCTTTACCGGATGGCGACGCAAAACCATTAGAAATCGAAGTTCGTGGCCGTAATCTGGCTGAAGGTGTGCCACGTTCGATTACTGTGACTTCCAATGAAATTACCCAAGCGATTGCTGATCCGTTGCAAAGTATCGTATCAGCAGTGAAATCAGCACTAGAACAAACCCCACCAGAACTTTCTTCCGATATTGCTGAGCGCGGTATTGTGTTGACCGGTGGTGGTGCCTTGTTACGTAATTTAGACAAACTTTTAGCCCAAGAAACAGGTCTGCCTGTGGTGGTGGCTGAAGATCCATTGACCTGTGTGACGCGTGGTGGCGGTAAGGTGCTGGAATTCTTCGACAACCCGAACCATGACATGCTTTTTGTCGGCTAATTTAAGGATCAGGCGGTGCAACCGAATCTGTTTTCAAGACAACCGCCATCTTTTCGCTCTTTTATCATTGCGGTTATCACCTGCCTGATTGTGCTGTTTTTTGACTGGCGCATGCCGTATGTGGTGCAACCGGCAAGAGATGTCTTGTATGCAGCGTATAATCCGATTTATGCGCTGGCAAGCTATCCAGTGTTATCGCGAGAATGGCTGAATCAACAAACCAAATCTGAAGCACAGCTGCGCCGTGAAAATACGGCACTTCAGGCTGAACTGCTACAGGCACAGGTTCGCCTACAGAAATTATCTGAACTTTCTGCGGAAAATACCCGCTTACGTGGTCTCTTGGATACTCCGCTGATTATTGATGGTCGCATGGAAATTGCTGAGGTGATTGGAACCGACGCAGATCCTTTACGGCATATCATTATTATTAACCGGGGTGCCAGTAATCAGTTGAAAGTGGGTCAGACCGTTCTTGATGATAAAGGTATCATTGGACAGATTATTGATGTCTATCCGCATAGTGCACGCATCATGCTGCTTTCGGATAAAGAACATTCCTTGTCGGTACGTCTCGAACGTACCGGGATGCGAGCCATTGTCTCGGGTACAGGAGATCTGGGCCGTCTGAAAATGGAATATGTACCAACCAGTGCCAATATCCAGGTGGGCGATCGGGTGTTCAGTTCTGGTTTAGGGCAACATTTCCCAGCCGGCTATCTGGTGGGTACTGTATCTAAAGTGATGCGGCACAATTCAGGTGAATTTGCCCAGATCGATGTGAAGCCTGCAGCGCAACTGGCTGGTGGTCATCACGTCGTCATTCTGTTCTCTGACTCACTTGCGATGGAGCAACCTTATGCTAATCGCTAAAATGCGCAGTCAAAAACCACAAGATCCGCTCATTCCGATTATCTTGTCGGTGATTGTCGCCTCAGTGCTGCTGGTCTATCCTTTATCCTATACGCTGTCTGGTTGGCGTCCACTGTGGATGATGATGATCATGCTGTTTTGGGTGCTTTGTCAGCCGACTTGGTGTGGGGTGTGGTTTGCTTTTGCGACCGGAATTTTTACTGATTTATTACTGGATGCACCGCTCGGACTGAATGCGCTGAGCTTTGTGCTGATTACCTTCATCGTTCGCTTTTTTACCCGTGAACGGCGTATTCTCACTTTTGCCAATTTATGGCTGATCGCGGCGATGGCCATTCTGGCACATTTGTTCTTTATCTGGCTGAGCCGGATTATGGGTGGCGTGCAATTCTCGTTAACCCAGCATTGGCAGCCTTTACTGACCAGTATCCTCGCCTGGCCACTTCTGTATTTTTTGTTACGTAAATGGCGCATTTAATCCTCGCATCGAGTTCCCCCCGACGCCAAGAATTACTCCAACAGATTGGACTCGATTTTACCGTCTACAGCCCAGATATTGACGAAACCGTACGACCTGACGAAACCGTGCAAGCCTACGTTGAACGTCTGGCGCGAGCTAAAGCACAAGCCGTACTCGCACAGTTTCCGGACGCAGTGGTGATTGCTGCGGATACCAGCTTGAGTGTCGATGGTCAGATTATTGGCAAGCCCGAATCTAAACAACATGCCTTTGCCATCTGGTCACAACTCTCTGGTCGTCAACATGATGTATTATCAGGAGTTTGCGTCGCCACTTCACAACAAATTTCAAGTATAGTGGTAACAACACACGTTGAGTTCCAGTCGCTGAGTCCAGACGATATGGAAAATTACTGGGCGACAGGAGAGCCTTTAGGGAAAGCCGGTGCCTATGCGATTCAAGGGATTGCCGCTCAATATATCCCGCGGATCGAGGGCAGCTACACTAATGTGGTAGGTTTACCTTTGTATGAAACACTACAGTTATTAAAAGCGGTTAAGGCACTAAATTAACCGTTGCAACAAGAATTTTCATAATGTTTTGAGTTTTCCTATGTCTGAAGAATTACTCATTAATGTCACGCCTATGGAATGTCGCGTGGCATTAATTCAGAACGGCACCGTGAACGAGTTATTCGTCGAACGTACGGTGAAGCGTGGTCTGGTCGGCAATATCTATAAAGGCAAGGTGGTGCGTGTTCTGCCGGGTATGCAGGCAGCCTTTGTAGACATTGGCCTGTCACGAACTGCCTTTTTACATATCAATGATATGGTCTGGCCACGTCACCAGGCGACGCCAAACGTGTTTGAACTCTTACAACCGGGGCAAATCCTTACGGTTCAGGTGATGAAAGACATGCTGGGTACCAAGGGTGCACGGCTGTCGACGGATCTTTCTATCCCATCGCGTTATTTGGTCTTAATGCCCTATGGTAATCATATTGGGGTATCTCAGCGCATCGAGTCCGAAGAAGAGCGTGATCGTTTGCGCAGTATGATTGAACGTATTCAAAGCCAGCACCAGTTGCCGGGTAGCGTGATTGTGCGTACCGCAGCTGAGGGAGTGGATGAAGCCGCCATCATGCAGGATATGTGCTATCTGGCCAAGTTGTGGGAATATATTCAGCGCAAGCAGAAAAATGTCGCTGTACCTTCACTGATCTTTGAAGAGTTGCCTTTGCCGCAACGGGTGATTCGTGATTTGGCGAGTGAAGATACCGCTAAAATTTATGTCGATTCCCGTGAAATACATGCCAAGCTAATCGAATTTATCGACGAATTCGTACCGACGATGACCAACCGCCTGATTCACTATCCAGGTGAGCGTCCATTATTTGATTTATATAATGTCGAAGAAGATATCCAGAAAGCCTTGCAGACCCGTGTTGCCTTGAAGTCGGGTGGTTATCTGATGATTGACCAGACTGAAGCCATGACCACGATTGACGTCAATACGGGTTCATACGTGGGTGGGCGAACGCTGGAAGATACGGTTTTTAAAACCAATATGGAAGCCACGCAGGTAATTGCACGTCAATTACGTCTACGCAATCTAGGCGGCATTATCATTATTGACTTCATTGATATGCAGGAAGCCGTGCATCGTGAAGAGGTCATGCGCCAGTTTGAAAAAATGCTGGAACGTGATCATGCCAAAACCAAGATCACTCAGGTGTCTGAACTGGGATTGGTGGAAATGACACGTAAGCGTACCCGCGAGTCGTTAGAACATCTGCTGTGTGAGTCGTGCCCGACCTGTCAAGGGCGGGGCTATGTCAAAACTGCCGAGACCGTATGTTACGAAATTTTTCGTGAAATTTTACGTTATGCGCGTGCTTTTGAATCACAAAGTGGCTTTACCGTTGTGGCACATCCTTCAGTGATTGACCGATTGTTAACAGCCGAAGCACCGGCCGTGGCCGATTTGGAACACTTTATCAATCGTGTGATTAAATTCCAGGTGGAAAACCTGTATACGCAAGAGCAATATGACATCATCTTGAGCTGAAATTGTAACAGGATTTCGCTTAATCCTTGTTACAACTGAAATTTTACTTTCGAACCTGAATTTTCAATACTAGGCACACTAAATAGCCAAAGACTTTTTTCGATGCGTTTTTGCAAAAAAGTCTGAGCAAATGAGAGTCCTGAGATGAACGTACGAGATAAAATTATTCAACAAAGCCTCAAACAAGTGATCGAAAGTAAAGCCGCCAATACCTGCTATATGCTCGATGAAAAAGGTAAAGAAGTACCCATTACCACCGCCATGGTGCGCACAGTTTGCCATCAGTTATTAAAGCAGTGTCGTACAATTAAAAATTAAGGGGCAAATGATTCGCCCCTTAATTTTTTCCTCTTTTAAACTTTATCCGTTTAGGATCTCATTAGTCGCTGATGCAGTAATGATTGCCTCAAAACGTTGAATTTCTTCTTCGAGGTAGGTCAGCAGATTTTGCATCTTCGGTAAGGCATTGCGACAGGCTGTCAAGCCGACTTCGAGTTTTCCCAGGTAGCTGGTCATGGTGATGTTTAAGGCTTGACCATCAAGCACAATCGAAGCGGGATAGAGGGCATCCAGTTTGGCGCCATTCCAGTACAAGGGTTCACGCGGGCCGGGTACATTCGAAATCACCAAGTTAAAAGCCTGCCGTTTCGGCATCATGCCTGATAAGATATTCAATCCTGCTGCGCTGTAGACCAAGGCACTATAGCTGAGTGCTTGATTGGCATTCATACGTTTAAAACGCTGTTTGGCATTTTGTACACTACGTTGCACAATCCGCAGGCGTTCAACCGGATCGGCTTTGTGAGTGCCTAAATTCGCTAGAATCATGGTAATCCGGTTGCTGACATCGGAATCATCTTCGCGTAAAGATGCGGGTACCATTGCAATTAATGGTTTCTTAGGTAAGCTGTTTTGGCTGAGCAAGTATTCGCGTAAGGCCCCTGAGCACACAGCTAAAATCACATCATTCAGGGTACCACCTAACGCTTGGGCAATACGGCGGAAACGTTCCAGCTCAAATGACTGTGCGGCAAAACGACGTGAAGAACTGACGCGTTGATTAAGAATACTGCTCGGGGCCTGAAAGCTCGAGACATAATCCGGATTGTAGCGTTTGTCCTGCATGATGGTGTGGGAGAGTTCCGAAAAGACCGTGGGAACGACTTCAAACTGACCTTTCATTTTTGTAATAATCTTGCTGATCCGGCTAGACGCCGGGGCTTTCAGGCGTTTGGCACGCTCACCTTCAACACACCAAGGTGGCACAATGTGTTTGGCATTTGGATCTTTGGAGAAAGATTTTTCGAGTAGCCGCATCCCCGCAATACCATCCACCATGGCGTGATGGATCTTAAAATACATGGCAAAACGGTTGCCTTCAATTCCTTCAATAATGTTGCAAGTCCAGAGGGGTTTAGCGCGGTCAATCAGCGTACTGTGTTCCTGTGAAATATAAGTCAATAATTCACGGATACGTCCAGGATGAGGCAGGGCAATGTGACGGAAATGATGGTCGAGATCAAATTCTTCATCTTCTTCCCAGAAAAGGCCATGCAATTTGTTATTAAAGGGTGGAACAGGGATACATTTGTTTTTTCGAATGTCTGCGACTAGGTCTTGAATAAAGGTTTCAGGGGCATGTTCTGGAATTTCAAAAATAAACAAACCACCCACATGCATTGGTTGTTGGCGTTTTTCGAGCGAAAGGAAAATAAAGTCAATTGGGTGTAATGGACGCATAGCGCTAATTGCCTCACTGCAACATATCTTGGCAGCTCTTTTTTGAGTTGCTGCTTGTTAGAATTATCTAATCTTGTGAAGTATATATTTTTTTATGGGGTTGTGCGTAAGGGATTTATTGCGCAACGTATCCAAAAATAAAAAAGCCACCCTGGAGGATGGCTATACAACATTATTTTTTTAAGTTGCCTGCATGCAAACCACACTCTTTGTGGGTTTCTTCTTCCCACCACCAACGGCCTTCACGCTCATGCTGATTCGGTAACACAGGCTTGGTGCAAGGTTCACAACCAATTGAAATAAAACCACGTTCATGTAATGGATTGTAAGGAATTTCCATCATGCGGATGTAGTTCCAGACATCTGCACTACTCCAGTTGGCTAGTGGATTATATTTGATTAACTGTTTACCCGGACCAGAAAAACCCGGATCAGCCTGAATGACTGGAATTTCTGTACGTGTGCCTGGGCTCTGGTCACGGCGTTGTCCGGTAATCCAGCCATCCAGCGTGGCTAGTTTTTTGCGTAACGGTTGTACCTTACGGATACCGCAACACTCTTTATGTCCATCCTGATAAAAACTGAATAAACCTTTTTCAGTGACCAGTTGTTGTAGCGCTTCAGCGTCAGGGCAACAGATTTCGATATTGATTTTATAATGATTGCGGACAGCTTCAATAAACTGATAGGTTTCCGCATGCAAACGACCTGTGTCCAAGCTAAACACACGGAATGGTTTGCCTAAACGTGATGCCATGTCAATCAGTACTACATCTTCTGCACCGGAGAAAGAAATCGCAATTTCGCCTTCCTGATTGAGTGCAAGGTCAAGAATTTCACTTGGAGATTTATCAGTATATTCAGATGCCAAAGCATCCACGAGATCAAGGGTAGGAATGATGGACATGTGTGCTCCTGGCGACAGGCTTGGATACTCAACAATGAGTCCAATAGAAATAAAAAAGAATTTTAGTAGAAATGAAATCACTTCCTTAGCACTTTAAATAGAATGCTTATGAATAAAATCGATTTAAACAGCAGCAGCGCAAAATTGTGTTGCTTAGTGGTATGATAGGCCAAATTTTTTTCAGGCACATTTGGGAGAGCCCATGGAAATCGTATGTCTAGATCTTGAAGGTGTATTGGTTCCGGAAATCTGGATCAATTTCGCTAAAAAAACCGGGATTAAAGAGTTGGAAGCAACTACGCGTGATATTCCAGACTACGATGTATTGATGACACAACGTTTGAATATTTTGAAGCAACATGGTTTGGGCTTAAATGATATTCAGGACGTCATCGCAGATATGGGCCCATTACCGGGTGCAAAAGAGTTCGTTGAATGGGTGCGTACTCATTTTCAATTGGTCATTTTGTCCGATACCTTCTATGAATTTGCACATCCGTTAATGCAGCAATTAGGCTGGCCAACCATTTTCTGTCATAAATTAGAGACAGACGAAGCAGGCATGATCTCAGCCTACAAATTGCGTCAACCAGACCAGAAACGTCAAGCTGTGAAAGCCTTACATGCGTTGAATTTCCGTGTGATCGCAGCTGGTGACTCTTACAATGACACCACCATGTTGGGTGAAGCCAACCACGGCTTCCTGTTTGATGCGCCAGAAAACGTGATTGCTGAATTCCCGCAATTCCCTGCAATTCATGGTTATGATGCGTTGAAAGAAGCGATCCGTGCTGTTTCACAACGTGACATTCCGGCTTAAGGTATGTCACCAAAGAAAATGGCGCCTTTAAGGCGCCATTTTTTATACAGGATTGATTAGAATTTGTAGCCGATTTTCAAACCATAGGCGATGGCATTGTTATTTTTGAACTCAGCGACATAATTCTCTGTACCTGCTTGAGCCCCTGTTTGTGCCTTGGCATCACCTAACCAAAAATATTTTATACCCCCGCCAATAAAGGTTTGTGGAGTTGGGCTATATTGTGCACCGAGGCCGACATTCCAGTAGCCTTCTGTTGGTCCTAATGTCGTGATCGGGTCACCTGCACCAGAGTCCCAACCGACTGAAACATTACCCGCCCACTTATCATTAAATTTACGTCCTACACCGGTAGTGACAGACCATTGGTCATCAGAATATTCAACCAAGTTAAAACCATCTGGACGGCTAACTAATGGACCAATCGCTTCTGAAACTTTACCAAATTTGTATGGGCGAATAGCAAAATCTTTCCAGTTAATCCAACGTACATTCGCAAATGCAACGGTATTGGCCATAATACCCGTTTGCAAGTCAAGATTGACGGATTGTGGTGTGGTAATGGTTGTTTTGCCTTCTTGAGCATTTGCAACTAAAGCTTGTTGAAGTCTCGGACCGATAACTGTACCTGTAGGCCCTAAACTTCCTATCAAACCATTTAATTGCAAAGGGGACAAACCGCTTAAAGTGTCCATCAGTGCTAATGATTCATCAATATTTACTTTATGATCAATTTCAGAACGATAAGTTAATGACGTCTTTAAGGCAATTTCAGGAATTTGATAGGAAACACCTGCGAGCCAACCATAACCTTCAGTTTCTTTAATATGTGCATCGTAACCATTATAAAGACTATAAGCACGACCTCGTAAACTTACATCACCCTTAACCGTCTGATAAACTGGTCCGCCGTAGATATTCCAGTGTTTATTGGGTTGGTAACCTAGAATCATTGAAAGGTTTTGACTTTTTACTTCTACTTTTGTGCTGCCAGATACCCCACCTAGTGTAGAAACTGTAATAGGTAAAGTCCCTAGAACTGGATCTGTAGGGCTAGAAACGAAAACGTTGTTTCCTTGATATTCTGCATCTGCACCAAAAGGTTGATCATAAAGTAGACCAAAGGAAAATTGATCATTTACTTGCAATTTTAATGCGGCATGAGGGAAATAATAATCTCCAGCCATATCTTCAATATTGCGCCGCGTTGTACTTAGGCCCGCTTCTTGACCTGAAACATCTGGGTCTAGAATTGAGATACCAGCCTCGAAATAATTACCTGGTTGTAAAAAATTGGAAATAGATTGTCCGGATCGATCTAGGGCTGCCGCGAAAGCACCTGCTGCGGGAAATGCAGCTAAAATGATGGCTGAAGTGAGGGCTTTTAATTTCATTTTATATCTTCCTTGAACTGCCAGAGCGTTAAACATATGGATTTCATGAATGCTCATTAATGTGCTTGAGATCACTACCATGAAGCCGTTACATGGTTCAAAAATAACATAATTGAAATAAGAGTAAATGCTCTAGATTGGAGATGATCAGAGATGGAATACCTAAAAAATGTCTGATCGGTTAATTTATACTAGATTGAATAACTAAAAATCCACTTAATCTATTGTTTTTAATTATATTTATTATTGTGATGTGGTTCACAATCTGGCTTTTCGATTTTTATGAATAAAAATGAACCATGAGTTCAAAATAATAGCGTAGTTTTAAAACAATCAAAATAACACAAATAGGGGAGAGGTAATGGGGTGGGGTTGTGCGCCCTGCGTGACATAAACTATTTTAATAACTTATTGTATATATTTAATTATTTTTAGTTTCGTAGAATTGATACCCCCAAAAATACCCCAAATTTATAAAAATCCATGTGAATTGATAATTTTAGAGTTCTATTCCCTGTTTGAGAGTAGAACTCTGTTTGGTGCTCATTAACTATTAACTAAGCTTAAAACAACATAATCAATCTGCTCACAACCATGCAGATAATCAAAGCAACTATCCCACACAGACCATCCCAGTTTTTTCTCCCACTTCTCGGCAATTTGTACGCAGTGCCGGACGTAGAAGTATTCCCATGTATTCATTGTTGATTCCCCAGTAGATAAAAGATCAGTTCTTTCTTGGTCTGCCTCGTCTGTTCTTAATGTCTAGTTTTAGAAAAGGAATAACAATATTAGGGTCATATAAATTTTTGCCGCTCCCGCCCACATTAAATAGCTCAAGTTTCTGTGAAAGCGCCTGTCTGGAGAGGGAAAAACGCTTTGTGAGCCAGGCTAGATCCACAAGGTCAGGATATTGCTCAACCTCTAAAGCAACAACTGTAGCGCCGTGAATCTTATCACCCAAACAGATACGAGGAGGGGTGTCGCTTTCTACAGTGATGATGTATTTGTGTTTAAACATACTATTCGATCTCCATTATTTTTTTAAATACCTGATTTGTGCACTGACAAAACTGACAAAACCTCTATTTCTTCTGCATAAGTCTATGCGCTCTTATCCATTCCTTGAGGGTGCTGTATTCACCCATTTTTCCCATATATGTATTGGCCTATCTTAAAAATAAGAATTATCCAATTTAAAAGGGCCAAGCATGAGTGATGTAATCCCACCTGAAGACGCAGGGCTTTTAACTGAGTTCCTAACAGATATCCACCGCCAATCTTATCTTTCCGCAGCCTTAACGCTACAGGATGTATTAGAGGATGGGATTGATAATGGAGATGTGAAACCAGCCGATGTATCAGTGCTCGATCACTTTTCAAAGGGGCTTTACCTCCGTGAATTCCGAGCCAAGGCCGGAACTTTGGCGGTAAGCAAAATGCACCGGACAGAGCACTACATCATTTTCCTATCTGGATCTGTAAGCATTGCCACTGATGAAGGCATTGAACTGATTAAGGCCCCATGCATTGCCAAAACCACACCAGGAACAAAGCGAGTCGCTTACTTCCATGAGGACTCAGTTTGCGTAACGGTTCATCCGACTGAATTAAGTGATGTTGATGAGATTGAAAAGGAAATCATTGTTCCTACTGGTGAAGAGCAAGCCTTCTTAACTTCTATCGGTCGCAGCGTTGAGGAGCTTATATCATGTCATGGGTAGCAGTAGCAGCGGCTGCAGCAGTCGCAAGTACAGCATTAACAGGTTATTCAGCTTATACGGCAAACAAGACTGCGGAGAAACAAGCCAAAGCCGATGCCAATGCAGCAGCGGCACAAGGGCGATTAGAAGCTGAGCGTATTCGCAAGCAAAAAGAAAAGGTGCAATCGGCAGCGCGTGCAGCAGCGGCAGGGAATGGTTTAGCGGTCAATGAGGGCATAGCACTAGTCATCAACGACAACATCGAGCAGGCAGCTAACTATGATGCAAACATGGCCGAGATTACTGGATTCAATTCATCACAGCGCCTGCAGGCAGAGGCGAGCCAGTATGGGAATAATGCAACGATGGCAGCGATTACTACGCCAATTAACATGCTTGCTGCAGGTGCAACCGGAGCAGCTGCCAAGGCAAAAGAAGTAGCAGCTAAAAAGGAGGCTGCAATTATTGCCGCAGCACCGCCAAAAACCACACAAAACGGTGGATGGAAATAGGGATGTATTAGGGGTTCTTCTAATGACCAGCTGTGTAGCACTTGATTGTTTTGACACATGGCAGAGCTTAGTTTTTGCTAAGCGACCTGCGCCGTATGCATCACCTGACTTTAAGAAAATGATTGATGAGCTGATAGAAGGGCATGCTCTGACACACGAAAAGATTGCGTTTGTTTTACCTGTAGCGAATGCCTCCACTGTGTCCGACTGGACACGTGGTGGAAAACCGAATTATGAGAGCGGCGAAACATTTGTAATGTTTTGGAAGTATATGACAGGGAAAACAGATGCCGAGATTCCTCGCATTAATCGTTGGGCCATTGAGGAGCAACTGTGAATCAGAGCGTATTTGAGCCAATCAATTGCAATAAGATGGTTAGAGCATTGGATCTGTGCTCGTCTATCCCTGTGCTGATACAATCCTTTCTGGATGCTATTCACTACAAGGATTCAAACCAATTGTTCCAGGATGAGTACCGGGATAATCTGATAGTCATCATTGAAAGTATTGAAGAGTTAATATCGATTGTTGCTGCTTTTTCCCATCCCAAGGCTGTCTACCTGCACAGCATCAATAAAATATTGAAGACATTGACCGCCACACCTAATTCTTTAATTGTTGCCGCCTATCACCTGGACCGGAACAGAGTAAATAAACGATTATTGAATAAGCATATTTTTACACTTGAGCTCACTTCCATAGAAAGAAAAATTAGATTCGTGAAAGCCATCCTTGAGCATATGTTTAAAGGTGAGGAGGTTAAGAGATTGGTATTGAAAACATTTTAAATTGGGGGGTGAAAGCCTCCTTTTTAGTGCCTGAATACACCCATTTTATACGTACTAACCCTGCTCTAAATTAGATGTATCAGAGTGATGGCCAGTGCTGCCATATGAGAACAGGATCAAGAATATGAAAATGAAAGACAGATGTAAGCAGGCGGTGGCGCAGGCATTGGGTAAGCCAGCATTGACGGTGCAAGAGGCTATGGATATTGAGAACCGTATTAACCAAACCATGGTTAATCTAGCTCGGCAAGATATTCAGCGTTGGCGCAATTTAACCGATATTGAAAAGCTCTCTGAGGCTGGAAAACAGGTCGCTATAGATATTCAAAGTGATATGGCTCGCAAAAAGCGTGTCGCCGTACAAGATATTTTAATTCAGTCTCGTAACCTGGAAACATTAAAAGATCCAAGTCTTCGTATCTCTGCCAGTGAGCGTGTGGATCGAATGGTGGCCGCATATGGAGATATGTCTGGTATTCAGTCTGTGGACTCTAAAGCACGCGCAATTGCAGATATTTACCGGGGGCAGTTAGTAGACTTCTATACCAATATTAATGGAGCTCTAGGCATTTATACCGACAAGGTGCTTGCACACAATATTGTTAAGGAGCTATTTAAGGAGAGCACTGGTGATGCCGTTGCCTTGAAAGCTGCTGACGGGATAGCCAAAACATTTGACGATATCCTGGAACGGTTCAATCGTGCTGGTGGCAACATTAAAAAGCGTAAAGATTACGGTTTACCTCAGCATCATGGCGTACAACAGATTGCATCTGCTGGTTTTGATAAGTGGTTTCAAGACACGGCGCCATTATTAAAGCAAGATAACTTCCTGGACAAGGATGGATACCCAATAGGTGGCCAAGAGTTAAAAGACGTTATGTCGGATATATACACCACCATTGTGACCAACGGCGCTAACAAGTATGAAGCCGGTAAAGGTGGGGGAGTTGGTGTTAGCAGTAAAGTAACCAATCGCCACCAGGAAGCGCGTGTACTTAATTTTAAGGACGCTGACGCCTGGTTAGAGTATCAGTCTGTGTATGGTGGTAAGCCATTGGTAGATGTTCTGGAATCCCACATTAGCGGCATGGCTAAAGAGATTGCTTTGGTGGAAACCTTCGGAAGTAATCCAAAAGGGAATATGGATATTCTGATGAATACGGCCAAACAGATCGATACAGTTGAGCGTGGTATCCCGGTAAATAAGGCGGAGAAATCTTTAATCCGTGCTCAAGCTATGTTTGATGAATTCATGGGAGCTAATCAGCCAGAGAATAGAGTTTTGGCCAATGTGGGGCTGGCATATCGTTCAATGAACGTGGCTTCTATGCTGGGCGGTACTGTGCTTTCATCTGCAACCGATCAGGCAATGATTGCTAAGACTGCATGGGTTCATGGGGTGTCGTATTGGAAAACCTTTGGTGAACTCATCAAGACGCTTAATCCAGCTAACAAGGCGGATCGGGACTTTGCCCATAGCTTGGGATTAGCTACGCAAGAAATGCTAGGCTCCATTAATCGCTGGTCAGATGATGGCCTTGTTTCCGTGCATGGCAAGAGTGAAAAGTTAGCTCGCTTATCGAATGGATTGGCTACCCAAGTGATGCGTTTATCAGGCCTGAATGCTTTAACTGAAGCCAGCAAGATAGCTTTCACCAAAATGATGATGAACAAATATGCTGATTTGAGCCGCAGTAAAGCATGGTCTGATTTGAACGCCGTAGATAGGGAGCTTTTACAAGGTGCTGGTCTCTCTGAGCTTGACTGGAAAGTATGGCAGTTAGCAAAACCAGTTGAAGATTTAAACGGTAATCAGTTATTGGCTGCACGCTCTATATACAGCATCCCAGATGATTTATTGAAAGGTTTTGGTGATGACCCTAAACAGATCAAGGATGCTGTAGCCACTCGATTGCATACCCATCTTATGGATGAGCAAGGTATGGCCGTCATCGAGGCTGGATTGCGTGAACGTACTAAGCTGCAGCTTGGGCGTCCTGGTACCGAGATGGGTGAGATTTGGCGCTGTGTGACACAGTTTAAGTCATTCCCTATGGCATTCCTTATGCGCCATGGCAGCCGTGCGATGAGTAAGACAACTTGGTCTAGCCGGGCTTGGTATGCCGGAACTTTGCTTGGTCTCACTACGCTTATGGGCGCTTTGGTTGTTCAGTTGAAAGAGTTGGCCAACGGTAATGACCCTGCCACCATGTTTGATGATGATGGGAACTTCAAGACAGAAGGTAAGTTCTTTACTCGTGCCTTTGTAGCAGGTGGAGGATTACCAATTTTGGGAGATATTCTAGTTGCAGGAATGGATCCAACAGGTCGAGATACTTCTGAATTTATGACTGGTCCATTTGGCTCCGATGCTAAAGCTGTTCTTAGTTTAACTGTGGGTAATGCTAACCAGTGGTTTGAAGGCAAGGACACCAATGTAGCTAATGAAGCCTTCCGTTTTGCAAAGAATAAAATCCCTGCACAAAACCTGTGGTACACCAAGGCTGTAGCGAACCGGATGATATTCGATGGCATCCAAGACACGATTGCACCCGGCTACCGTGAAAAGCTAATTAGAAAGGCAGAGGCTGAGCAAGATCGTACACGATGGCTTGGTGATTGGGCGTGGGATTCAGGTTTTGAAGAAATTGATGTACCAGATGTAGGAAAAGCAGTTGGACAATAGAAAATAGGAGCTTCGGCTCCTTTTTTAATTTTGAAATTATGCTATACCCATATTTCTTTAAAATAATTTGAAGATTGATATGAAATTTGGAGGGGGAGAGAATGAAAAAACTATTGATGCTATGCCTCATAATAATAGCTAGCTCTAGTATTGCTCAGGCCAAGCAAGTTACGTTCTTAGAAAAATTGATGTATGGCGAGTATATGAAGCCAGTAAAAGTTCATAATGAAGAAGAGTTTATATATGTATATTATTTTCTGACCAATTACTATTTGCAGGCAAGAGCTCCGAAAACATATGAAAAGCTGGATGTCCTAAAAAGTAAATGTAATGAGTTAGGTAGGTTGTTTACTGTTGTGGATTTTGTTGAATTGAATAAGGATTTAGCTCCAAAAAAATATCTAGAGAATGGAGCTCACATGAATTACATAGAATCGATGCAATCTGTTGTAAATAATAATTGTAGATCCATCCATGAGCTTGCAAAGTAAACTAATTAAAACGGCGTAGATATAGAAAAATTAAGAAGTTCATTAAAATAAAGGCAGATATGAAATGTTTAAAAAAATGATGCTCTTAGCAGGGATATTTTTATTCTCTAATGTTGTAAGTGCAACTTCAATTACCCTGCAGCATTCAAAAACTAGCTATGTGAATTCTGGGATCTGTTCTGCCGTAGTGGATGTGACGATCCATGATTTTCTTGGGGCCTATGACAAACTGTATTTAGACTTGGTGGCAAAGGACAAAGCCGGTAGAGTGCAGGGCACTTCTGAGAATGTAATAACCTACGGCGATATACAAAATCTCCAGGGCAAAGCTTTTGGTAATGTCTTTCTTGAATCAGAAACTATGTGTGCAGCAGATCGTACCTGGACTGTTCAGGTTAAGCGCGCCGTATTGGTTGTAGATGGCAAAAGGGAGGATTTATTGAAAGCAAAAAAAGTGCATATAGATGACTTTCAACCGATGAAATTTAAAGTTAATTAAGATTATGCGTACTAGATCAATGTGATTTATTTTGCAAGTCAGAAATATTTAAAAACTGGCTAGGTTGGCAGTAAAGATAAGTTGAATAGAAAACCTTAAAATATTGATTAAATTATATTCATATCTACTGTTACACAGCTTTTTTTATGTCCGTTTCAGCACTTTTTAACCTGCGTTACACAGCAAAAATACTGTTCGTTTCATACTTTTTTTGGGGGTGTTACACAGCAAAATGCTTAGCGTTACACGGCGAAATGCTCAGCGTTACATAACGGAAATGGAACATTTTGCCAATTTCACTAAATATTTGTCTGAAAAAATGTCAAAGCAATATGGCTAAATTACAGTAGGTCTAATTGCCCAATCTCATACTGATATGTCTGCCATTCACCCTCACGTGGTTCACGCTCAATGCCGGTTTCATCTCTCCATAGCATGATGAATGCTTCACCGTTCTCAAAGTTTGGAAAAGCTCCACCGCGAGCCCACTCCGATACTGTAGAAGCGTTGGCTACAGGTAGGACAAAAGCAATCTTCTCATGCGTCCAGCCAAGTTTTTGTAGGTCTAATATCATCCGGTTAAAGTCCGGCTTTTTATATTTACGTTGAGCATTAATAAAGGCTCTCGCTCTTTTACTAATATCCTGAAATCGTTGGTTAGTTCTACGGTCCGAGCAGAAAGTTAAATCATCAACTGAATTGGGCATGCTTGGAATCCTTGTATGGGTTTTATTATCAAGGTGAGGGATTATTGATTTGATTTTAACTGATTAATTAGGGTGAGTTTTAGGTAATTTCACTGGCCAAAAATATAAAAAAGCCCACCTGGTTAGAGTGGGTAAGGGCTGTGATTGAATTAAGAGTTTGCAGCTGGAGAGTGCGTAAATTGGTAGTTTTCCTCTCTGCCTCGCGCGCGCGCGCGTTTTATGAATCATTAAGCATCTCAACGGCGGTGTGATGGGTTTTTCTATGATGGGCTGCCAAGCTTTCATTAGTTGGACTGACTGCGTAAATTGCGCTGTACTCAGTTTGAAGATGATGAATCTATAGTGCAGTTGGACTAGCCATCTTTAAGGTGGTCGGTGTATTTTTATGATTTGCCGAAGTTACTTACATACTCTGGCAATCTCTCTAAAAACATTGGGAAAAGAAATGCCTATAGCTCTTTATGAAAAATATCATGATGTGGATCGTGATGATGAGCATTTTTACTTTTATAAATATGTTGCTTTTAATACAGGGGCATTAGGGATTTTAATTAATAATGAATTGAAATATACCAACCCAGTAGATTTTAACGATCCATTTGATTGTCTTTTCTCTGTAGAAATAGATTTTAAAAACTTTAATAAATCTAATTATGAAGAAATGATAGGGATTCAAGGAAGTGCTAAGGAATGGTTCCGTAATCGAGAAAAATTGAAAGTAGGTATAAAAAATAGAGCGCGTGCAGGTTTTGTGGAAGATTTTAGAAAACGTATTTCTGTCACTTGTTTTAGTTCTAGTCCTTTAAACATGCTCATGTGGTCTCATTACGCATGTAACCACACAGGTTTCTTGTTAGAGTTCAAAATACCTATATGGTCAAATAAAGGTAATCTTCCAATCCCTGTTATATATAGTGATGAATACCCTGTTATGAAACTCCATTGGGATATTGTTAATTTTCTTAAAAATGAAAACAATCAAATAGATTTAATAAAAAAAATGGTGCTTTCAAAAGCAGAATGCTGGTCTTATGAGAAAGAATACAGACTTATACACGACAGCCAGTTAGCTCCAAATGATGCTCTTATTCTTAAAGAATATGACCCAAAAATTTTATCGAGTGTAATTATCGGTGCAAAAATGTGTGAATCTGAATACCAGCAAATAGCGAATGCTGTGGACGATTTTAATAAAAAGCACACTTCACAAGTGAAAATATATAAAGCAGAGCTGGCTAAAAAAGAGTTCAGAATTGTTGTCCCCAAACATCCTCGACTCTCCCAAAAATAAAAAATTTTCTTGCAGTGGCTAAAACTTATTGAAAAATTCACTCATTGCAATATCACTGCATGGTGAAAATGATTATTCATGGGATACCTAATAACATTAGTTATATTTGACTGACTATCTTTAAACTGTTCACTACACAAAAAATGTAGTTCTCCTCAATTTGAGGATAAGTAATTCGCACGATCCAACCACCAATGGTGGATAGGACTACTTCAGCGAAAAACTTCGTTCTACCCCACTGGGGTAAAAGTCTTAACTACGAAACTTTCGTAGATCCACACAGTGTGAACATGCTTTTCAGAAACTACTGAAACCCAGATTTTGGGTATCCGTAAAACTTCGATGTCCTCAATTTGAGGAGATGCTTAATTTGTATAAAAACTAGTTCCTAAAAATTTAGGATTTAAAATCCTGAATTAACTTTTCCATATCCCCCATTTGGGGTTATGCTTCCCCAAAGTTGGGGAGGGTGTCCAGATTTGGACAAGGGTATTCACTCTGCGTTTCGAGAAATTTTGGAGCGTAAATGATATTCGCGTGCAGTCACGCGCAAATGAGCTTGCTCAAAATTGAGCAGGGGTATTGTTTTATGACTTTCTCGTAAAATAGATATCCCCAAATTTGGTGACATCTAGCCAGCGCAAAATTGCGTTCGTTACTCAGCGTAAAAATGCGCTCAGTTTTGAGCACATCTCGTGAGTATTAAAAAACCACCCGAAGGTGGCTGTTTTTATGAATCAATAATAATCGTCATGGTGCTTTCTTGCCGTCTTCAATTCCTAATAATTTCATTCTTTTTTCACTAATGAAATTAGGTTTATATGGCAAATACAAGCCTTTCCCTTTTGTTTTGCATGCGGCTATCCACAAATCTTC
The DNA here is from genome assembly GCF_035916735.1 of Acinetobacter minutum. Taxonomy (NCBI): domain Bacteria; kingdom Pseudomonadati; phylum Pseudomonadota; class Gammaproteobacteria; order Moraxellales; family Moraxellaceae; genus Acinetobacter; species Acinetobacter minutum. Next base: position 23,507 of record NZ_JAQIHG010000015.1, on the reverse strand, counting down.
TCCGATAGTATCGGGAAATACTACGCTATAGGGTGTAGGCTTTGTGATTATTTGATTACTCTGGCCAGTATAAGTATAAGAAACTAAAGCAATAGTTTTCTCTCTCTTGTTGATGCAATCAAAAATATTTAGAGTTTTTGATTCTGTGTATTCATTTAATCCCTCAAACTGATTTCTCTTGTACCAGACCTCTACCTCTCCAGTCTTACTGTTGTACTTATAATGAGATTTATCTATATAGTAATCAGCATCAGCGTCAGCACTCTCAGTAATAAAAACCCAATCAGCACCAAAGCTAAAACCTGACGTAAGTAAACCGCATATTAATAATATTTTTTTCATAATTACCCCCCCCCTTATTAAAATAACCAAATTTATAGCACATAAGGTTGATTGATTTATTATGTGGTAACCATAAAAAGCCCCCGGTTAAGGAGGCTATTTAACATTATAGCAATTGCAGAACATCGCCCTTAATCTCTGTCACTTCCTTTTCATTGCCGCTTTGGTCTTTCCACTTCCTTGTACGCAAGCTGCCCTCTACATACACCTTGCCACCTTTTTTGAGGTACTTCTGGGCAATCTCGCCTAGCTTGTTATTAACGGCGATTCTGTGCCATTCAGTTTGTTCTTTTCGCTCGCCAGTGGTCTTGTCTTTCCATTGTTCAGTAGTGGCCACACTAAATGCGGTAATGCTGCCACCATTGGGAAAAGTCTTAGTTTCAGGGTCACGACCCAATACCCCCATCAGGATTACTTTATTTACATTTGTCATGCTCTGAATCTCGATTGATTTTTTAAAATATCTCTAAAGGTGGGGTGACAAAACTGACTAAACTAGGTTCTGTCAGTTATGTCAGTGCTGTTTTAGTGCTTTTCATAAATTCTAGGATTAATAAGATAGCGTTTTGATGGTCGTCCACCACGGATGGTTGACTCTATTTCCTGCAGTACGATCCAATCACTATCAACCAGGATGTCTAGAGCATCTGTCACGCCTTCATGGTTGGTGAGACCTTTCCAGTTCTTGCGCTGCACATCTCTAGAGGTGAATCCTTTAATACGCCATTCATCATCTTCTTTGAGGTTTTTGAGCTTTTGACAGAGCGTTCCGGCTTTCATGGTGGCACTTTCAAGAACAAGGCCATAGATGCGCCGTGCATGGCTTTCTAGGTAGTCGCACCACTCAATCGCCATCTCTGCACATCGTTTGCTTACTGGTCCAACTGAGCCAATTTGAATGCCATCAATGAGATGAAACACCAATGCCAGTGCAGGCATTAGCTTCCCATATTTATCCAGGTGCTGACCGATAATAGCGTGCTCTTCGTTTGCGATGATTTCACCATGCAAGTGCTTGGTCCATTGGATGAAACACTCTTGAGCCTCATCTGAGAAACGAAAATAAGGCCGTGGGTTGTATTCATCGGCAGGGTGTGCACCGATCCGCACCAGCTCGTTAGGTGTCAATTTATCCAATGCTCTGAATAGCTCAAAAGCTGCGTTTCTTGCGTCTTTATTTGGGAACTCATCTCTGTAGTCCCAATTATTTACATCAGGGTAGACGAGCAACTGGAAGCGCTGTAGCAAGCCATCATTGCCTAGGCCTTTAATGCTTGGTTCAAGATAGGCAATCAACTTGTCAGGCTGAATACCACCAAGAATCGATAAGCAATGGTTTTCGATAAATCCAGCACCGCGCATAATCCGGTCAAACTCATACGGTTTATTGCCGTTCCACCCTTCAAGATAAAACGCTCGACCTGAGTCGCTATCGTTCTTATCCAGTGAAGATAGAAGTCCTACCAGCTCATCACGACATACCAGGATGCCATTAGGATTGTGTTTCTCCAGCTCTGCCAGTGCTTCTGGTGAAGCATCATTGGTCTTGTACCGCTTCAAGATTGGTGCACCTGAATCAGCTTCCTGAAGTTCTAGCAACTGATTGGCAATTTGATTCTGCTTGTCCTCATCACCTTTCTTGCCTGCATCCTTGAGCTTGTCTTTCAAAGCCTTTTCGCTTGAATCACGTACCAGTGAAGACACTTCATATTGCTTTAGTGCTTCCTCATGCTCTTCTCGTGCTTCTTTTACAAGACGATCCAGAGGGTAGGTACCAGCGTTGAAGGCAGGGGACTTCTTGGCAGACGGCGGAGCAACAATGCCACCCCATAAATTTGGGATTACAGTCCAGTCATCTCTACGTTTTGGCTTGATACCTACCCGGGCACCAACTACGGAACACATTGCAACAAGCGTACACACTGCCACAAAATCAGGCGGCATATTGTCTGCCCGGTTGGCCTCATCATAAACATACTCAGCCAGATCAAGAGGCAACATGGCCTTGTTCAATGGCTTTACCGGCAGCAACTCAGCCTTGATCTGCTTTGGTGCTTTCCAGTTAATCGATTGAGTATTAATGAGAAGGTGATTAACTTCATGTTCCAATTCAACAGCATCGGTAAATTGAGTTACCGGCTCTGATAGGCCAATAACCTTGATTCCGGATCCACTCAGACGGCGCTTTAAGTCTCCAGCATAGTCGCATGTGGTGACCGCACAGCAATCAGAAAAAGACCGTTTTAACTCTACAACTTGCTCTTTACTGATTCGATTAAGAAGAAAGACCGGGTATTTGGATGCCGATAGCTTGAAAGCAGCCTGGCTATCCTCAGTCAGTAAAACGGTGTGTTTTTTGATCTGAGATTCATTGAACATGAGTCCGCCGTGGCCTATGATGATGTCGTTACCTTGACCTAAATTAATAAATCTTAGTCCACCAAAACCACCGTTAAGGGCTGTTAGTGGTGCAACTGGCAGTCCTTCAACGTCTGGATAGTTCTCAAGATTCCGCAGAGCCTTTCGAAATTCTTTTGGCAGAGCGCCAAAGGTCTGTTGCATCGCCTTGGCTGTTTCAGAGTGTGGCAGGATTGGGCCAGCATCGGATTCGAAATAATCCGCAATACTTATGGTGTTGTCCCAAGAGGGGGTTATATTCATTTATGTACCCCTTTAGCTTCTGCAAATTGCTCTCTGTACTTTTCAACAATTCGCTCTTGTTCACCTAAACGATCATCAGCTAAGTATTGGTACATATCGAAAAACTCTGCCAATTTATCAAAATAGCAGTCATGCACCTTGTATTGTTCTTGGATTAAATCCTTAGCTTTGTAAAACTCTACCTTTAAGTGACTAATGCCCATGTTTAGCCACTTCACATCATTAACGGCTAATTCGCTTAGGTCTAGCATGTCGCCAGCATCATAGGTTCTCTGGATTTGATTTTTGATTTGAATAGACATGACTAATGCGCTCCTATGTGCTTGATAGAAGCTTTGCCATTAACTGCTAATTGGTGGCAAAGCTGAAGAAGGTAGCAGACTGGCGACATAGGTAACCAGCACACCCAAAGGTGTCCCTCTCCAGCTTCACCATTGAGATGCGAACGCATAGAGATATTACGCACAAAAAAAGCCCGATGCGGACTATGTACGCCTATGTAATCTTTACAGCCTGCTAGAACTGACTTTGTGATTTTGCACAAAGTAAAACAATCATAATCTAGTTTTGTCAGTTTTGTCACCCCACTTTTTAGGAGTTTTGAAAAAGTATTTATGTTAAAAAGGTAGTTCTGTCGGTTTTGTCGTGTCGGTTTTGGTGAATATTTCATTTTTCACCGCCGATATATTCATAACGAGCATGGTTGCCTTTATTTGTTTTGTTGGGCTCATGGTGAGTGACGATGTAATAGCCTAGGTTACGCAAGCGATTGATGATTGCGCTTAGTCGGTAGCATCCAAACAGCTCTATTGCTTCTGCCTGTGAGATGGTTTGACCTTGCTTAAGGTGAGTGAGTACTTGCTGGTACTGGTGCTGGTTGCTCTTCATGCTGCACTCTCCAAAAGCTGCTTAGCTTTGTAGTTATTGGCAAATAGATTTAACGCCGTCTTACGCTGTTCATAGGTGCATTGAGAGCCGATTAAGATTAGATCTTGTGCTTCTAGCTCTGCCAGTAAGTCCAACTCATCAAGGGAAAGACTGTCACGATCCAAGCCGGTAAACTCCCCCGTGATAGCCCAGTTGATAAGCTTGGATTCATTCATATAGTGGTGAGGTTTCGTGTCTTTACCTTGCTGCTCCCTGGAGAGTTTTAAGATAGTTGATACAGCTTTGTATGTGGAAGCGGCTTGATGACGTAAACGGCGATGGTCGAAGATTGGATGAGTGCCTCGTAGTAGCTGATCTATTTGCATGTCACACCAGACACCAAAACGGACATCTAACCAACGCGCAAAAGCCACAGCTAATTTTGGGTGCAGCCAAGTACCCTGGGCGTTACCATTTTGGCTGGTAACGGTATTGCCGCCTCGTTTGGTTTTGATAAGTGATTTAGGCTCACTTATTCCCAAGTGTTCGCAAAGTGCCTTTGAATAATTCTTGGTGTCATCAAGGCTTAGCCAATCATTCGGGCGCTTGTTGAAATGCTTTGCTGCTTGAGTAGCATTAAACCAACCGTGTTCATTAAAACTGAGTTCTTGGCCATCGTATTTGGATGTGATTAATCCTTTCATGACTAAGCCTCCATACCTTTTGACTGCATCCAGGCATAGACTTCTGATGAGCGCCATACAGTAACGCTACCAGTTAATTTTATTGGTGCTGGAAAATTGCCTGCTTTAACCCACTTCCAGATTGTTTTATCCGACACGCCGATTAAACCTTTTGATGCTTGGCGAGCACGAATGTTTTTAGTTTGGCCTTTATTGATACCACTTTTATAAATGTGCTTGGTGGCTTGCTTGGCCGGATAATTAGCAAGGTCTTTAATTCGTAAGAATTGATCTTGATTTAGAGATGACATAACCACCTATCCTATTTAATGCGAGAAATAGATAGCCTTTGCAGTTCATTGCATCGGCTTGATAGGTAGATGTAATCATGCGCATATAGGGTGCGGGGAAGCCCTTCCCCTTGAAATTAAGGGTGCTCTCTAAGGGGTACCCTCTGGGTGTTTACTCAATACATGACCATGATTTTTTAAATTTTCTTTAAAAATATTCCATTCTTTTGTTTTTAGTCGAAGTGGAGTGGTGACAGATTTTAGACGATCCTTTAATTTCATAGTTAAGGGAATATCCGCAAAATCCAACGTATTAAATAACTCGGTAATCGCTTGTTCGTGCGAGTATTTTTCTGGGAATCTTTTATTAATATATATTTCTGACCAAATAGAATTAGCTAACGACAATTCAATAGGGAAATTTGGATCGCCAGTAGTAAATGGTAAGCAATTTTCTGTGATTGTAGATTCTAAATTGATTTTTATATTTTCTAGTTCTTGTACTTTAGATTCTAATTTTCTCATTTCTTCCAGTAACTTTATTTTTTCTCTTTTTAGCTCATAAACCTCTGCTTCTAAATTAATTTGCTTAATATTGTCATTAAAGCCAGAGATAAAAATACCTTTATTAGCTAATAGCTGTTTAAGTTCTGAAGCAGGAAATACTGGTGATTCAGAGTCTTTTAAATTATTAGTATGGTAAATCGAGAGTATAAAATTATAAGCTTCAATAAACTCCGGAAATTTGATTGAAAAATTACCTTCATCCAAGGCATTTTTTATGTCTACTGGGTTCTCATTAGCAATAAGGCAAGCTGCATCAATTAAAGTAAAAACTTCATTCTTATAAAAAAAAGGAGTCTCTGATTTGGTATCGATGGCGCTTTTATTTGGAGAAAACAAAGCATCTACTTCTGAATGATGAAAAAGAATATCCCTTGGGTAAAAGGTATTTCCCTCAAAATGGGTTGCCTCCCGTAACCACTTGATATCTTTGATATCATCATCAATCATTCTTGGAAAAGCTTTTAGATATTCATTCCTTGTAAGAGGAAGTAGAGGGGCATATGTGGTTGGCTGAGTGATGAATTCAATAATTTTATCTACATTAAAAAAAGTGCCTGAATCTGAAGCTTGATTGGGATCAAGATGATCTATTAATTCCGAAAAATGAATATATCCTGTAAAAATCATAGACCATTTTACTTCTTCTGCATGAGCTACCAGTCCGGTTTTACAAGAACTGTCTTGATACCTTTCTTTACCAATACATACCAGATTTCCCTCAAAATAGATGCAAGGGTGTAATTTCCCTATTCGGCAGTAGTGTTTTATATCATTAATCGAAAGGGTATTTTCTGAAGCCGAAATGACTTCTTCTATTGAATAAAATGATTTCATAAGCTTCCCACAGCATCCCAAAAAGAAGTGCCAAGTCAATCGGATTGGGTGTCCGACTTTCGGGGATCAGCCTAGACTTAGCAAACTGAATATATCAAATAATCAGGTAGTTGAATGTAATAGATAGCCTATGCAGGTCTTAACTTGTCGCTCTAATTCAATCTCTCATTCATGCGCTGGGCCAGTTCGCTCGCCGTTGGGTTGTAGTAGCGCATCAGCATTGCCATATCTTTATGACCAGTGACTTTAGCCAGGTCTTGAATAGGCATGATTTGAGCAAACTTGGTACATGCCTCATGGCGTGTGTCATGGAAGTTAATATGCTTTAGATCTGTGGTATCTCGGTACTTACGGAATGTTGTAGACAGACTATCTGCACTAATTGTAAGGACTGATTCTCCATCTAATCCTCTGGCTTTCTCTAACAATGCCAAGGCATTTCTATTCAGTGGTACTTTGCGAGATGAGCCGTTCTTCGTGCTGGGTAACAATACATAATCATCAGCAACATGCTCCCAGCGCATCCCAGTGATTTCGCTTAATCGCATTGATGTTTCAAGTGCAAACAAGAAGGCCCATACGGTTTGATGCTTCTTTAGAAATAACGGCGTATCCGGTGAATACTGAAAAGCTTCCAGCAGGGTATCAACATCATCTTGGCTTATACGCATTTCTCGATGTGGATTCTCTTTGGGCTTATCAACATTGGTCAGTGGGCTATGTTCGATAATCAGCAGCTCACGAATGGCATAACGGAATACACTGCCCAGCAGTTGCATTTCTCTTTTAACTGATGTGCCTTGTACTTCTAGGCAGCGTTTATTACGGAAGTTGATTAGATCAGACTTGTTGACCAGGTTGATAGGCTTATTGGCCAACTCTGGGAAGTCACGCATGATCTTGTTCAATCTAAGCATTTCCCATTTATAGCCCTTGTGCTTGATTGCTTCATTCTCAAGAAAACTTTGAACAACCATAGAGAAGGGCTGCTCCTGCTTTTTCAGTTGTTTCTTGGCTTGCTTTTCAGCACTTGGATTGACGCCGTTCTGAAGCAGCTTCTTAGCTTCCAGGTGCTTGAGTCGAGCATCTGCTAATGACACTTCAGGATAGATGCCTAGTGCCAACACATATTCTTTCTTCTCGAATCGGTACTTATAACGCCAGTAGTAAGAACCCTTGGGCGTAACCATGAGATATAGGCCACCTGCATCGGAATACTTTGCATTCTTATCTGTTGGCTTGATTTTTCTTATTCTCAAGTCGGTCAAATTGCCCATAGCTGGCATACCTTAGAATCTGGATTGATTGGTGGGGGTATCAGTTTTGGGGGTATTTACAGCTACCCCCATTTGTACCCCCTGAGTGGGGGTATTTCCATTCTAGTGAATGTCGTTGCTATAGACAATAAAAAAGCCTATTCTCTTTAGGAATAAGCTGTTAGGTCGTTGCAGGTAACTGCATCTATTTAAACTTTGGTGCGCCCTGCGGGACTCGAACCCACGTCGGTCGCTTAGGAGGCAACTGCTCTATCCAGTTAAGCTAAGGGCGCAAAGCATCGCTAATGTAGCGTAAATCGGGGTGAAAAAAAAGTTATTGCAGTGCAATAACTTTTTTCTCTTTTGAATGTCGTGTGCATCAGGACGTATGTGGATTTTTATGTAAAAGCTGAAATAAACCCAGCATTAAGAGAATCCAGAGAGGGATCATCACTACAGATTCCATAAAACCTTGCGTCCACATGATGTAAAGAACAGCCAAAATAAATAGTAATACTAGATAATTACTCACAGGTGCCCACAGTGCCGGGAAGCTAGTGGTTATTTTGGCCCGCTGCATCGCCTGTTTAAATTTTAGGTGGGTGAGACTGATCATGGCCCAGTTGAGTACAAGCGCACCGACTACCACATACATCAAATGACTGAGCGCATCTTCCGGCACAAAATAGTTCAATAAAACACAACCAAAAATGAGCAACGCTGAAAATAAAACTGCAGGAATTGGTACACCATGCTTATTCACTTTACTGAAAATTTTCGGTGCATTGCCCTGCTGGGACAGACCAAAAAGCATACGGCTGTTAGCATACATTCCACTGTTATACACAGAAAGGGCAGCGGTCAAAATAATAAAGTTCAACAGATGTGCTGCCCAGCCAATTCCCATTTGGCTGAAAATCATCACAAATGGGCTTTTATCCAGCCCCCCCAATTCAAGCTGATTCCACGGAACCAGTGAAAGCAAAATGGTGAGTGAACCCACATAAAAGATTAGGATCCGGAAGACCACCTGATTGATGGCTTTGGGAATGGTTTTTTCAGGATTGTCGGCTTCTGCAGCTGCCATGCCAATCAGCTCAATGCCGCCAAAAGCAAACATCAGGAAGGCGAGCATATAGAACAAACCTTCAAAACCGTTTGGAAAGAAGCCACCATAATTCCATAAGTTGCTCAGACTGGTACTAGAATTAGCATCTGCGGTGAGCAGTAAATAGATGCCAAATACAATCATGGAAAGGACTGCACTGACTTTAATAATGGCCAGCCAGAATTCGGATTCACCATAGAATTTTACATTACCGAGATTAATTGCCGTAATCACCACAAAGAAAAACAGCACAGAAACCCACGCCGGAATATGCGGCCACCAGTAATTAATATATTTGGCGACAGCTGTCAGTTCGGTCATGGCGACCAGAATGTAAAGAATCCAGTAATTCCATCCCGCTAGAAAACCCGGGAATTTGCCCCAATATTTATTGGCAAAATGACTAAAGGAGCCTGCTACCGGTTCATGGACAATCATTTCACCCAATTGACGCATGATCAGAAAAGCAATCAGACCACCAATCGCATAACCTAAAATGATCGAAGGCCCTGCAGACTGAATGACTTGCGCGGAGCCTAAAAATAGCCCCGTTCCAATTGCACCACCCATGGCAATCAGCTGGATGTGACGGTTTTTTAGGCCACGTTGAAGTTGAGAAGGCGCGTTGTTCAAAGTGCTCACTCGACGATGAATAAGCCGGCTATTGTAATAGATTTAAACAGTTTTAGCCTAGTGGTGCGGTATTAGTCACATTACTTTTTAATTAAATTAAAAAGTAAACTTAAATAGTTAAGTTAACCTTTTGGTACAAAAGAAGAAGAGTGGGGTAAGTTTTTGATTAACTTTGTTTGTTGATCAGACAATCCATTCTTTAAGAAATGAAGATGGTACCTTGTTGGTAGGAAAATTTTTAATAGGTACAGCCGTTCAACGTCATTTCATGTCAGCACCCCCATCGTTCCTGTCTGTTTAATAGTCAGTTATGAATCAAAGTATTGATCATCCTTTTGGATGGCTTTCTATCGATCCTTTTTTATAGAAGATTCGATTGATCATTGGGTTCATTGGGTTCATTGGGCGAATATATTCCTGATGAACACGGGTTATTATAGATGCCAGCTGTGTTCTTAAAATGTAGGAAACCGACGTGTTGCGGAATGTTTGCAAGCTGAATGTTAGGACTATTTCTGATTTTTTCGGGGAAACGGAGGTATTTTAGCGATCCGCGCATGGAGAAAAACCAGCGAAAGCAGTATGATGGCAGCAGCATAAAATCACAGAAGACGTCTGATGAGTGATCAATTACCCGCTTGCCCAAAATGTAGTTCAGAATTTACTTACACTGATGGAACTTTACTGATCTGTCCCGAGTGTGGACATGAATGGGAGGCACAAACGGCTGCAGAAACTGAAGATTTGGTGATTAAAGATTCTGTCGGCAATATTTTGCAGGATGGCGATACCGTGACCGTCATTAAGGACCTTAAAATCAAAGGGTCTTCGCAGGTGGTTAAAATTGGCACTAAAGTTAAAAATATCCGTTTGCTAGATCATGGTGACCATAATATCGACTGTAAAGTAGATGGTATTGGTCCAATGAAGCTCAAATCTGAGTTCGTGAAAAAAGTTTAATCTTCCTGATTGTTGATCGAGGCCCGTGTGTCATCTATATCATCCGTCCCTGCAGATGTACTGAAACAGGCGCAAGTCCGTATTCAGCAAGATTTATTAACAGCGCTCGATGCCTTTGCCATTCCGGAACCTTTGAAAGGGGCGGTCTATCATGCTGTCATGCTCGGTGGAAAGCGTGTTCGGCCCGCCTTGTGTTATGCGACTGCAGCACTGGGTGAGCAACGTCAGAATGATGCGGCGGTACGCCGTGCGGCAGTAGCTGTCGAGCTGATTCACTGTTATTCGCTGGCCCATGATGACCTGCCTTGTATGGACAATGACTTGTTGCGACGTGGGCAACCGACCTGTCATGTGGCATTTGGGGAAAATACTGCTTTGCTGGCGGGCGATCTTTTACAGTCGATGGCTTTTGAAGTATTGGGTAGTCGATTGTTTGATTCAGGCCCCGCTGTTGAAGCATCTATTGTACTAAAACAGATGCAAATTCTGGCCACGGCCAGTTCCAAAATGGTCTGTGGTCAAATGCTTGATTTGCAGGCAGAAGGCACCCAGATTTCGCAGCAGGAGCTGGAAAACATTCACCGTAACAAGACGGGTGCCTTAATTTCAGCAGCAATTATGATGGCGGCTGTGACTCAATTTACGGGTACCGATCATGCCATTCCGCAACTGCGTCAGTTTGGCCAATCGATTGGTCTGGCGTTTCAGGTACAAGATGATATTTTGGATATCATTTCGGATACGCAAGTGCTCGGTAAGACCGCAGGTAAGGATGAGTTGGTGGAAAAATCCACTTATCCAGCCTTGATGGGATTGCAAGAGGCACAGGCGTATGCACTGGAGCTCCATGATCAAGCCTTTCAGGCGTTGAGCTATTTTGGAGAAAATGCAGCCGAGTTGTATCGGATTGCTGAATTCCTCTTGGTACGTAAACACTAATCAGCGTTAAGTTTTGTTGAATAAGACAAGGGTGGATCTATTCCGCCCTTTGTTGTTATTTTGGTGCTCTGGTCAGAAAAATGCTGTGAATAAGGCTCTAGGCTAACGTTGGATTTTCTGTCATCTTCTAAAAAATAAAAAAGACAGCGGTAAGCTGTCTTTTTTGATTAAGACGCCAAATTAAGGATTATGACGTCCCATCACACCGCGGATGGTATTTAATACATCGGCTGGCAAGACCACAGTTTTGGCATTGTTGGATTTCGCCATATCCTGCATGGCTTTGACATATTGTTCACCCAACAGATAGGCTACAGGAATTTCTTTATCGCCGACGGCTGAGCTAATCATTTTAATGGCTTTTTCAGAGGCTTCTGCCAAGACCACTTGAGCTTCGGCATCGCGGCGTGAAGCTTCGAGACGGCCTTCTGCTTCGAGAATCGCTGCGTGTTTTTCACCGTCCGCTTTGGTCACGGTCGCGCGACGCTGACGTTCTGCGGCGGCTTGAGCCTCCATGGCGGATTGCATGGTTTGTGAGGGTTGAATGTCCTGAATTTCCACAGTTTTCAGGGTGATGCCCCAATCCGAGATATCATCAGAAATGGCCAGTTTTAATTTGGCCTTGATATGATCCCGTGAAGACAAGGCATCATCCAGATCCATTTCGCCCACAATTGAACGCAGCGAGGTTTGTACTAGGTTTTGAATCGCCAAGATATAATTTTCAATACCATACACCGCTTTTTCTGGCGTGGTGAGATTGATATAAGCCACGGCATTCATCAGTAGTACCGCATTGTCACGGGTGATGACTTCCTGAGATGGAATATCCAGCACAATATCTTTGGTGGTCACTTTGTACGCCACTTCATCGATATACGGAATCACGAAATTCAGGCCCGGCGCGAGGGTCGTGTGGTATTTCCCTAAACGTTGCACGATCCATTTATAGCCTTGGGGAACGATACGTACCCCTTTAAAAATGGTTACCCCAACAAAAAGTAAAAATGCAAAAATAATAATGGTTCCAGCTGACATGTTCTGTCCTCTTAGTTTTCATTCATGTGATTGAGTGGTATGCGTTTGTACCACCAAGTCATTACCTAAAATGTCTACGACACGTACACGGTCTCCCACCTGTACTGGAGTCAGGCTGCGGCAGATCCATTCATCGGAACCTAGTACCGGCATTGGAAAGCGTACTTTAATTTGCTCATGTGCCAAGCCGGTTTCAATCACCATGCCGACCTGACCGATCGTGGCTTCACGTGGGAGGCCAGCCTTGGTTTTATCAATAGATAAGGGTTTGATAAATTTAAACCAAAGCAGGGTGGAGAGGATGGAAAGAATGATCCACATGATCAGCTGCGTGCTCAGGCTCATCATTGGAAACAGCCAGAACAGAACCGCGACCATCAATGCGGCGATCCCAAACCATAGTGAAGCAAATGCCGGTATGACCAGTTCGGAGAGCATCAACACAATACCCAACAAGACCCAGTGCCAGGGTTCAATCATTAATTCCATAAAGCCACTCTTAATATCGTTATTTACATATAGATCAATGGATTATCTGAATCAATGTAACAGATGCAGATGACAAAACCTATGAAAATTGTCGCAGAGCTTAGAATTTTGCAGGATTGGGTGCACGTAAGGCCGCAGGCGACTTTTTGAATTGCTGGATTACCGACTGGATTTCACGCACTTTTAGTTGTGCTGCCTGTTCGCCTTCAAGAATTGAGGCATTGCTTGCAGCCAAATCCATAACGCCGAGATGTCCTACCTTGGGCTGAATTACCACGTTGGCCTGACGCAATTCCTGCTGAATACTTTGCTGTCCCATGATATTAATGGTCTGGTCGAGTAGACCCCACATGCTCATCGGACGGTCGGCACTCGGACGTGCCGAAATATCTACGGCAATGACTATATCCGCTCCCATGGCTTTGGCTGTAGCCACCGGAATCGGACTCACCAGTCCGCCGTCCACATATTTCAGCTTGCCAATCGTCGCTGGGACAAACACGTTTGGAATACTGCAAGAGGCACGAACCGCTTGCCCCGCATTGCCTTTAATAAACTCGGTCTTTTGACCATTGTCGAGACGGGTCGCAACGGCTGCAAAGCGAATCGGAAATTGCTCCATCGGTCTGTTTGCTACCTGTTGGTTTACGTAATTTTGCAGTTTTTGTCCCAGCACAAACCCTTGACGGTTCAAGGTCAGGTCACGGATATCCGATTCTTTAAATTGTAAGGCCAGCTGTTGTAATTGATAGGGTGTTTTACCGCTGGCATATAAACTTCCAACAAAGCTGCCGGCACTGGTACCTGTCACAATTTTGGCTTTAATACCATGGGATTCCAGCACTTTAATCACGCCAATATGGGCAAAACCTTTGGCACCGCCACCTCCTAACGCTAGGGCAATGACAGGTTCACGCACTTTAGCGCTGGGTTTTGCCGGTTTTTCTGGTGTTTGTTGGCAGCCCAACAGGGTTAAACTGAATAGGCCTAAAATGGAAAAGGAGAGTAATTTCATGGAGAAAAAGGAGAATCACAGCGTATAAATTGTGTCCATCACAGCAGATTGTTGCTGAGTTTTCTAGCAATTTTTCCGACTTTTTTGTAAAAGTAGTCGGGTTGAAAATGCTGGACAGGATTGGGAGAGCTGTAAGTCCTCTTCTCTTTTTCAATGCTTAAGACCATTGTTCCTATGATCACGCGCACGACTTGCATGGATCGATGGATCAGCTGGGTGACTTTGACTATGTTGATTGCATAGATCTCAGTTTGTTTAAACAGGGCTGAATCCGCTCAGCGGGCAGCTTGCTTAGCACTCATCTGAATAGAGAGCATGATTACCGTAAACTTCAACCGGAACCTTTATGCACATATCGCATTTGTACTGGCTGTTATTTTCCCTGTATTGGGCACAAGGTTTGCCAGTCGGTTTTATGACCCATGCTTTACCGGTGATTTTGCGTTCTGAAGGGGTTTCGCTGGCACAGATTGGTGGTTTGGGTTTGTTGATGTTGCCATGGTCGGTCAAAATTCTCTGGGCACCTTGGGTGGATCGTATCTCTGGTTCATTCGGCCGTTATCGTAGCTGGATTCTCCCGAGTCAATTATTGACCTTATTGTGCTTGTTACTGTTGGCTTTTTTCCCGTTACAAGCTTTGCAACATCCTGGTTATCTGATCGGATTGTTTGTGCTTTTGCTGCTGATGAATCTGTTCGGTGCGACCCAAGATATCGCGACAGATGGTTTGACGGTTCGTCTATTAGATTCAGACCAACAGCGTTGGGGCAATGCGCTGCAGGTGATCGGTTCGCGTTTGGGGTTCATCGTAGGTGGTGGTCTACTGCTCTGGAGCCTGGAACACTGGGGTTGGCAGATCAGTTTTTTCTGGCTCGCCACCTTGGTTTTGATCAATACCTTACCGATTGCTTGTGTAAGTGCTTCACATTTACAACTGTTGGCACCTTCTGTTTCTCATACGACTTCCTCCGGCTGGATCGAACTTAAGCAACATTTTTTTCGTTATTGGCAAGATCCCGTTTTACGTGCCTGGTTTTGGGTATTACTGAGCTTTAAGGTGGCTGATGGCATGGCAGGACCCTTGCTCAAACCTCTAGTGGTTGATCTAGGGCTATCCCTATCTGCGATTGGTCTTTATATCACGCTGCTCGGGGCAGTGGCGGCCTTGGTCGGAGCTGCAATTGCTGCATACAGCTTAAGATGGTTGAGTCGAGTACAGGCATTCATACTGTTTTCACTGTTCAAGGTTTTGAGTTTGTTGGCTTATCTTTGGCTGGCATTGCAGTATGAGCAATCACATCCGGTCGCCCATGCACTGATTTATGCAATCAATGCATTTGAAGATTTATGTTCTGCCATGTTGTTGATGGTGATGTTTAGCCTGATTATGCAGTATTGCCGTACCCAATGGGCTGCGACAGATTTTACTTTTCAGGTGGCTCTGATGGCGACCATCAGTGGCTTGCTATACAGCTTGGGAGGAGGACTGGCGGAGCTGTGGAGTTATAGCCACACACTTATTCTGATCATTGTGTTGGCTACATTGCAACTCTATCCGGTCTGGAATTGGAGTCGATATTTAACTAGAAAGTCAAAAAATGTGCATGATTTAACATCATAGAATTAGACTTTTTGCTAAAAACCGAATAAACAAATCGAAATAAAATGGTTCTGTGCTATAAGGCGATCTTGTAATGTTTGTTGCAAATATATGACAAGATCAATCAAATGAAAACTAAAA
Organism: Acinetobacter minutum; assembly: GCF_035916735.1. Lineage (NCBI taxonomy): Bacteria > Pseudomonadati > Pseudomonadota > Gammaproteobacteria > Moraxellales > Moraxellaceae > Acinetobacter > Acinetobacter minutum. The sequence continues at coordinate 8,084 of NZ_JAQIHG010000015.1, read as the reverse complement.
TTGCCCTTGCAATCACACTTGGCTTGGCGGCTAGCTCCGGTTTTGCAGCACCAACGCTGTATGGTGAAATTGATGCAAGTGTTGACTATTTACCCGAAGATAATGCAACGACAAAAGATCGTGATGTTTGGGAAGTGAGTTCAAATAGTTCATTTATTGGTGTAAAGGGTGAAGAAAAGCTAAGCCCGCGTTTAAGTGCGGTATATGCCATTGAGTGGGGACTCAGTGCTGATGGCGACAGCACCGACTGGACGACACGTAACCGTTTTGTTGGTTTAAAAGATAGCAAACTTGGAACACTCAAAGCGGGTGCACATGATACGCCCCTTAAACAACTTTCCAGTGCCGTTGATACCTTTAATAACTATGTCGCAAACAAGGCTGATGTGACCGGGATCATGACAGGTGAAAACCGCGTTTCCAATGCGGTAGTGTATGAGTCTCCTGCCATTGTACTTCCTGTCGGAGCACTTAAGTTAAATGCTTTGCTGGCCAGTGGTGAAAATAAAGGCATTGATAAAGGTAACGGATCTGCTAAAACGGCTGGCCGTGGTTTAGGAGATGCCTGGTCTGCTTCACTGGTGTATGAAAGCCCGGTTGTGGTAGCAGGTGTGGCCTATGATAAAGCCATTCCGAGCAACTTTTTGGGCCGTGGTATTTTGAATACCGAAAATGGTGAAATTTCTTCTAAAGGTTCCGTATTTGCTGCTGCCAATACTGTACGGGCGATTGGCCGTGTCAATTTAGATGGTGGCTTGGCACTCAAAGCTTTGTATCAAACTTCAGAAGCAGAAGAAACAGCAAATGCTAGTTATGATTTAACGACTGAAAAAGGTCTTGGAGATTATACTAAATGGTTGAAATCTGTAAAAAGTATAGATGATGCCCAAGGCTGGTTAGTAGGTGCGGAATATAACCTGGCAAATGCCAAAGCTTGGACTGTGAAAGCGCAGTACAGTCAGAACACTACCAGCTTCAAAGATGCAACAGCTGATTTTGAAGCCAAACAGGTCATTGCAGGTGTCGATTATGCCTTCAATAAACAGGTAAAAGCTTATGGCTATGCAGGTTACTTAACCCTGGAACAAGCCGATCAAGAAACCAAACAACCAGTTGTCGGCAGCGGTTTGGAAATCAAATTCTAATCCAGTACTTCTTGAAGTGACAAAAAAGGCGGTGTAACGACCGCCTTTTTACTTTAAGCCTGTTTTAAGTTTGCCGTTCTATAGTGTATTTCTCAATCTTTGTCTGCGATCGTGATGCTTCAAATGATAAAACGGCTTATTCCAACAACGAAAACAGTTTCGCTCAGTACCTTTAACCTGATTCTGGCCATATGGCTGGCCTTGGTGTTGAATATTGGATTTTTACAACAAGTTCAGCAACTCACGCCTTATCAGGGGATTAAAGCGACTCTGTTTCTAGCTGCGACTGCCGTCGTTTTAGTGGCGTATCATAGTTTTCTGTTCCAGTTAATCAACTGGAGAAGAACCGCCAAATTCTTTGCTATTTTGCTGGTCTTTGTTGGTGGTTTTAGTGCCTATTTTGTCAATACACTCGGTGTCGTGATCTCGCCCGATCAAATCCAGAATACTTTACAAACCGACCCGGGCGAAGTATCTGACCTGCTGTCGTTGCGTTTGCTGTTTTGGGCATTGGCCTTTGTGTTGTTACCGATTGTACTGATTACTCGTGTGCAGATTAAACCGGAAAAACTGAGCCAGACCTGGATCAAAAAAGGCCTCAACAGTGTAGCAGCCTTATTGGTCATGGGGGGATTACTGTTTGTTTATTATGTAGATTACGCTTCAATTTTTCGTGAGCATCGTGATCTGAAAGGGATGATCTCTCCACAGAATGTATTTGCATCAAGCTGGTCGTATTATCATAAAAAAGCACCGAAGCAGAATTTGCCATTAGTCCGTTATGGTGAAGATGCGCATGTCGTTGCCGCAGTCAGCCAAGCGCAAAAGCCAAAATTAATGGTATTGGTCGTGGGCGAAACAGCACGTGCGGAAAGCTTTTCCCTAAATGGTTACAGTAAAAACACCAATCCTGAACTTTCAAAGCAGCAAGTCATCAATTTCTCCAAAGTTAGTTCATGTGGAACAGCAACAGCGGTTTCAGTCCCATGTATGTTCTCCGGGATGCCACGTGAAGACTATGATGAACAGTTGGCCAGCCATCGTGAAGGTTTGCTCGATATCGCCCAACGTGCCGGTTACCATGTGACCTGGATGGACAATAACTCTGGCTGCAAGGGTGCGTGTGATCGGGTTGAAAAATATGTGATTCCAGAGCAGTTAAAACAGAAATGGTGTGCGACAGGGGATTGTTATGATGAAATTCTGGTTGATGCTCTGAAAGATTATATAGGCAAGATCCCAGCCGATGACAAAACTCCTCGTTTAATTGTTTTGCACCAAATGGGTAGCCATGGGCCAGCCTATTACAAACGCGCAACGGCAGCGTATCAACACTTTAAACCAACGTGTGAAACCAATGCGATTCAGGGCTGTAGTCCGCAAGCATTGATCAATACCTATGACAACAGTATTGTCTATACCGATCATGTATTGAGTCAGGTGATTGACACCTTAAAAACCACCAGCAATTATCAGACTGGATTCTGGTATTTATCGGATCATGGTGAATCGACAGGTGAAAGTGGCATGTATCTGCATGGTGCACCGTATTCGATTGCCCCAAGTCAACAGACGCATGTCCCGATGCTGATGTGGTTCTCGGATCGCTGGAAACAGCAATCTGCTGCACAGCTGCAATGTATTACCGGTCAAAAAGACCAACCGTTGAGCCAGGATAATTTGTTTCCAAGTTTATTAAGCTTGTTGGACATTAAAACCAAGGTAATCCAGCCGAAGTTTGACCTGTTACAGCAGTGTAATGCGCCTAGCCAAGCGAGAACCTAAAACATGAATAAAATCTTGATTATTGAAGATGATTTTATGATTGCAGAATCCACCATTACGTTGCTGAAATTGCATCAGTTTGAGGTGGAGTGGGTGAATAATGGCCGTGAGGGTCTGCAGCTATTGAGCCAGAAGGCTTTTGATCTGGTTTTGCTCGATTTGGGCTTGCCGACCATGGATGGCATGCAGGTACTTCGACAGATCAGACAACAGGCACCGGCTTTGCCGGTGCTGATCATTTCCGCACGGGATCAGTTACAGAACCGTGTTGAGGGTTTGAATCAGGGGGCAGATGATTATCTGGTCAAACCCTATGAATTTGATGAATTATTGGCACGAATCGTAGCGCTGTTGCGCCGTAGTGGTGTGCGTAAACAGCGACAAGAGCAGCAGCTGTTACGCAGTGGTGATTTGACCTTGAATGTAGAGCAGCATATTGCAACCTTCAAGGGACAAGAGCTTGAACTGTCTAATCGGGAATGGGCTATTTTGCAGGCTTTTTTGAGTTATCCCAACAAGATTTTCTCCAAAGCCAATCTAGAAGACAAACTGTATGATTTCGATAGTGAAATCAACAGTAATACCATTGAAGTGTATATTCATCATCTTCGTGCAAAATTGGGCAAAGATTTTATTCGGACCATTCGTGGATTAGGGTATCGTTTAGGGCATAGCGATTTATCGGATTAACTCTATGCAGCAGCGCTCCTATTCCCTGAAAAAACGCCTGATCTGGTTCACAGGTATTTTTAGTGTGGTGCTCGGCTGTATCCTGATGGTGTCCTCTTATAAGGTCGCTTTACAGGAAATCAATGAAATCCTGGACAAGCAGATGCGTTTTCAGGCGGAACGTGTAGCCGCGGAGGAATTGCGTCATCAGCAAAGTGATTTTGATCCGAACCGAAAATATTCAGAAGAAGATCTTTTTGTTGATATCTGGTCTTACCGCGAGTTGGCCCATCAACAGCATCCGAACCAAGTCTTAATGCCTGTAAAAGTCCCTCAAGCGGGATTTTATGAACATGAGAGTTTTTCAGGTACCTGGCTGGCCTATGTGATTCCGCTGCAAGATTACCAGGTACAGGTGAGCCAGCAGCAAAGTGTCCGGGAAATGTTGGCCTGGGAGCTGGCCGCCAGCCTGTTTATTCCCTATATGCTGATTATTCCATTGGCCTTATGGGGGCTGATTCACATCATCCAGCGCAGTTTAAAACCCTTGGATGACTTTAAAGCAGAACTGGCACAACGGAACTCAGATGATCTGACCCCTATTCAGGATCTGGAATATCCAGCGGAACTGTTACCCACCATTGAAGAAATGAACCATTTGCTGCAACGGATTTCGATTGCCCAGCAAGAGCAAAAACAGTTTATTGCTGACGCTGCACACGAATTACGTACGCCGATTACCGCATTAAATTTGCAAACCCAGATTTTACAAAAACAGTTTCCCGATCAGCCGGAAATTAAAAATCTGAGCAAGGGTCTTGTGCGCATGCAGCATCTGGTCAGTCAGCTTTTGACGCTGGCCAAGCAGGATGCTTTTTTGGTCGAACTGGAACAGCCTCAAGATTTCGAACTGAATCAGGTGGCGTTGAGCTGTGTGGAAGAACTGATGCATTTGGCGATGCAAAAGGAACAGGATTTAGGTTTGTTGCGCAATGAAACTGTACGGATGCATAGCCAGCCCACTGCAGTACACTCGATTATTTTTAACCTGCTGGATAATGCAATTAAATATACACCGGCTGGTGGAGTAATTAATTTATCTATTTATCAGCAGGATGATGATGCCTATATTTTACTTGAAGACAGCGGTCCCGGAATTTCACCCGAATTGTATGAGCAGGTGATGAAACGCTTCTATCGCATTCATCATCATCTGGAGCAGGGCAGCGGTTTGGGCATGTCCATCGTACACAAGGCGATTCAGCGTTTGGGTGGCAGTATTCAGATGGACCGGAGCACAGAACTTGGTGGATTATGGGTGCTGGTACGCTTACCGACCCACTGGGTTCAGAAGAAAACGTCGGTAAAACAGCGCATAGGCAGCTAAATTCAAGGTCCAAATGATCCAGCCGGTCCATAAATTATGACTCAGGAAATGCGCACCGCGCATCATTTGCGCCCAGCCCATGGCAAATCCTAAAATCAGGGCTGCGATGAGATAAAAATAGGCACGTGCAGGTTGCAGCAGGCGAAACACAAAGTAACCGGTGATGAGGGCAAAACCGGTACTGGCATGCCCTCCAGGGAAACAGTGGCCATTTTCCAAATTAAAATTCCAGGCAAAACCCGTCAGAGTACTTTGGGTCATATTCCATGGGCAGGCATGTGCAGATTGTGATTTAAGTAAACCGATTAGGCTGGTGCCAAGAATGACCAGCCAGAAAAAGTAACCATAGTGCCAGCGACGTTGTGCCAACCGGTTCATTTTAAAGGAAGCTAGCCAAAGCAGAAAAATACTGACATAGGCTGCAATAATCACGTCCTTGACGATGGTATGGTTCAGTTCAGCCAGATACCAGTCATTACGCGCAAAGAAATGTCCCGTTTGATCCATCCAGGGCTGAATAAAGGCCAAGTCCAGTGTACCACCCACCGGTACATACAGCAGCAACAGCACCAAGCTGATGATTAACAATAGGCTATGCGTCAGGAAAAATCGGGTGGTTTGCGACATTGTTCAGCGACCAGAGGCAAAAACATGCGCTATTGCAACAGTTGCAACTTAAATTCAGCTTAAGATCGCAGCACGGGAGGTGATTTTGTGAGGCATTTCTCTTGGCGGTAATTGGAATATGCAAACGATTGGCTTGGTAGAATCACGAGGATGCATAGACTGAAGATTGCGCGATTTGCGCTGTACTACGTGGTAAATTTAAATAGTTGTAGTTCAATCGCTACTTTTTGATTTGAAGCATATGCTGATGCATCGATCGTGGAATATTTATACCTGGAGTGAGCATCTGTTCCAATATTTTGTTTACTGATTGCGGTAAATAAATCTAAAACAGCTCCAACAGATTACTCAACGGATGGGGGAGTGGATCTCCGTAAGTTAAACGGTTGATACATAAAATATCAGAGCCTTAGTAACTGATGCCTGAATCAAGTAGCAACAGTAGATCATCTCTTGGTCTTAGATTATTGCGATTGCTGCATTTTGCAGCGCGGTAATATTGATCGTGTAAACCTGCCTAGTGCAGTAAAAACGGGCAGTGACGTTGAATAGATCGAATTGCAGAATTTAGGGTTTAGCTATTGGATCTGATCCTCAGCTCACGACAGAGTAGTGTCCGTAATCTGTGTTCAGAGATTTTCTGGCATACCTGCCCATCATTGTGGTTGCGCTCGATTTATATCATTTTATTGATGATGATCCAGTGCATGATATTCATCTAGCAAGTACTCGGACCGGATACAGGCCTTGCTCACTGCTGAGTAGTTTCATTCGGATATTCTTACAGGTGAGGAATAGCTTGTATTTACATAATTGATTGAAATAAAAAAGCGGCTCTATTGAGCCGCCAGGTATCTATAGAATTTAAAACATATTTTCTTCTGAGTTGGCTGAAATCTTGTGAATGGCCAGATCCGCACCGCGATATTCATCTTCTTGTGACAGGCGGATACCGATAGTCGCTTTTAGGATACCGTAAACGATGAATCCACCAGCCAACGCCACAATAATCGCCAGCAGTGTCCCGATGATTTGCGCCATCATGGAAACACCTCCTAGGCCACCGAGCCAGCTCTGGCCGAAAATACCGACGGCTATGCCACCAAAGGCACCACAAACACCATGTAATGGCCAAACCCCGAGTACGTCATCCACTTTGAGTTTATTCTGTGTCACAGTAAAGAGTTTAACGAAAATTGCCCCGGCGGCGGCACCGATGATCAGTGCACTCACCGGATGTACAATATCTGAACCCGCACAGATCGCCACTAGGCCGGCCAATGGACCATTGTGCAGGAAGCCTGGGTCTTCTTTACCGATCAGGTTGGCTGAAATAGTTCCTCCGACCATGGCCATCAAGGAATTAATCGCAACGAGACCAGAAATGGCATCTAGACGTTGCGCACTCATCACGTTAAAACCAAACCAGCCTACAATCAAAATCCATGAACCCAAGGCCAAAAATGGAATGGAAGAGGGTGGATGAGCACTGACACGGCCATCTTTTTTATAGCGACCATGACGTGCACCCAATAACAGGACAGCAGCCAAGGCCATCCAGCCTCCCATGGCATGAACCACGACGGAGCCGGCAAAATCATGAAAAGATGCACCAAATACGTCTTTTAGCCAGTTTTGCAGACCTAAATTGCCATTCCACATGATGCCTTCAAAGAATGGATAGACCAAGGCAACCAAAAATAGTGTCGCGATGGCCTGCGAGCGCATTTTTGCCCGTTCGGCAATCCCGCCCGAGATAATGGCAGGAATTGCAGCAGCAAAAGTCAGCAGAAAGAAACAACGCATCAGGTTATAACCATGATCTAATGCGAGTGTCGTCCCGCTATGAAAGAAATGCTGACCGTAGGCAATGTAATAACCGATAAAGAAATAAGCGATGGCAGAGATTGAGAAATCGGCCAGAATTTTACTTAAGGCATTGACCTGGTTTTTATGGCGTACTGTTCCCAATTCCAAAAAGGCAAAGCCAGCGTGCATGGCCAGAACCAGAATGGCACCTAAGAGTAAAAAGAGAAGATCAATATTCGGCATATGCAAAGTTCAGTTTTAGTGCTGCTGTCACGGAGGTGATCAGTATAACGATGAAATTTGCACCAATACATGCAATTGATGTGGGAAATATTGATTAAAGATTCTTAATAATCCTCAAGACTCGATATAAAGCAAATAGCTGCACCAATATGGAAAATATGGACTTTTTTGGTGCTGGTTTTTCACAGGGGAAGGATTGAATCGTACAGTTTTGAATCAGTCATGTACCGAGAATAGATTTTTTTAATTATCCTGTTCCATAAATTATGTTGTATAGCGGGCTATTGCCGTGCAAAAAATAAAGCCTTTCCCAGAGAAAAGGCTTTAAGACAGCGTGAGGGCTGTTATTCACCAATTAAAATGTCTATGCGATAAACCATTTAAAATGTCCTGTTTTTAACTGCAAGAGTCAAGAACAG
>NZ_JAQIHG010000014.1:0-61664 GCF_035916735.1 Acinetobacter minutum | reverse complement strand
ATTGCTAATTGACGGATGCGAATCGCGGCGGAAAGACCTGCAGGTCCGGCACCAACGATGACGACATCAAACTCCATAACTTCGCGTTCTAATTCTTCCATAATATAAAATCCAGTTTCGTATCGTGAATTATTTTTTAAAAAAGCTGAAATATTCTGATTTCAGCTTATTGTTTTGTGCGGGTTGTTAAAGGGCGTTTAGCGCATCTTCAATGTTCTGTACCATGTGAATCAGGCGAGGGCCAATCTCATTTTCCAGCTTTTCCTGATTCACCAGATAACTTGGTGCGCCACAGTTAAAGACCAATAAACCATGCAGCGGATGCACCATTGGCACGGCGACGGAATTAACTTCTTTATGCCATTCACTCAAGGATAAACAGTAACCATAGTTCTGATAATCATGGAAAGCACGTTCCAGTCCACGTTTAATTGTTGGCCATTCATCACCATGACGTTTTGCCAGCGCATCGAGGATAAAAATACGTTCATTTTCCGGCATGGCCGCTAGACAGGCACGTCCCATCGATGTGTTATGCAGTGGTAGGGTAGACCCCACCGGGCGACGCATGGTCAGGTTAGTCTCTGTCTGTACCACATCCAGATACACCATGGTGAGGCGGTCACGAGTTGCCATGGCAACCGGCGCCTGAGCATATTTGGACATTTCTTCCATATACGGATGCGCGTGTAGTCGTGCCGAAATGTTGGATAATGCAGCGTATCCTAGTCCTAACACCCCGATATCCAACGTGTATTTGGTTGAATTGGGGAGCTGCTTTAAATAACCCAAGGAAACTAGCGTATTGGTAATCCGGGCAATCGTGGGTTTAGGTAAATTGGTCATGGCTGCCAATTCCTGATTACCTAAAATCTGATTCGATGCGGAGAAACAACGCAAGATTTCTAAACCGCGTGCTAAAGAAGCAATAAACTGTGGATTATTCTCGCGATGAATATGCGAAATTGGATCCAGACGGATTTCATCAAAATTAATTTTTTTCTCTACGCAGTCTGCGCTATGCTCTGAATGCATATCATCCCCACCTTTCATCCAGTCCAATTTCGTTATCATAACAACTTATTTTGCTAGACAAAAATTTATGTTGTTTTTATCAGCGTGCAATTTAAAAAATTAGCTATTAGTCACAGCAGGATTCTCAATGACCATCGCCAAACCCTGACCCACACCGATACATAAGCTCACCACCGCATATTTTTTCTGGCGACGTTGCAGCTCTCGTGCAGCCGTCAAGGCGAGGCGTGCACCAGAACATCCCAATGGATGGCCGATTGCAATTGCCCCCCCATTCGGATTGACGCGTGGATCATCAAAGGCCACGCCTAAACCTTTGAGACATGACAATACCTGTGAGGCAAAGGCTTCATTGATTTCAATAATATCCATGTCGTTCAGGGTCAAATGTGCACGTTGCAAGGCTTTTTTAATGGCTTCAATCGGGCCGGCACCCATGATACGTGGTTCAATCCCGGCAGCAGCTGCAGAGACAATTCTGGCCAAAGGTTGCAGACCATATTTTTCTCCGACATTTTGATTGCCAATTAATAAAGCTGCCGCACCATCATTGATGCCTGAAGCATTTCCTGCAGTCACGACACCCCCTTCAAAGAGTGGCTTCAATTTCTGCAAGGCAACAAAATCAGAACTTGGGCGCGGGTGTTCATCTTCACTGATCAGTTTGGGTGGGGCTTTGCGACCTTGTGAGATTTCAATCGGTAAAATTTCATCCTCAAAAAAACCTTGCTGCTTGGCACGTTGGTACTTAGCCTGAGATGCGGCAGCAAACTGATCGGCCTGTTCACGCGTCACGCCATATTGCTCCGCAACGTTGTTACCGGTTTCGGGCATGCTGTCATTGCCATATAAACGCACCAAAGTGGGGTTCGGGAAGCGTGAACCGATCGTGGTATCAAAAATTTTCGCTTCACGACTAAAGGCAGATTCTGCTTTGGCTAAAACGAATGGTGCACGAGACATGCTTTCGACACCACCGGCAATATACAGCTCGCCTTCGTCACAGCTGATGGCACGCGCCGCATCAATCACTGCAGCCAGACCGTTGGCACACAGACGGTTTACCGTTTGTCCAGCGACGGAGGGTGGCAGTCCAGCCACTAGCAGGGCATTGCGGGCAATATTGCGGCAGTCTTCTCCGGCCTGATTGGTGTCACCGAGAATGACATCTTCAATAGCCTGAGCAGGCACACCGCTTTTTTGCAGTACACCCTGAATGACATGCGCCGCCAGATCATCGGGACGAATTGAAGAAAGGGCACCTGCATGGCGACCAATTGGGGTGCGAACACCGGCATAGATATAGGCATTTAACATTGTTTATTCCTTTAAATTTAATCATTATTTTTCGTTATTTAGCTGAGATCAGCTGTTAAACGTCAGTGGCAATTGTAATTTGCAGCGGCGTTGTAGCCATGGACTTGGTCGATAACGTGGATCACCAGTCAGCGCCAGCATGCGTTCTAAGGTCAGTAGGACTTTGTCTGCTCCAATGAAATCTCCCCACTCAATTGGCCCATGTGGATAGCCTAAGCCTAAGCGGACTGCAGCATTAATGTCCTCTACAGTGGCAATCCCTTGCTGTGCCATGTCACAGCCCAGATTGACAATCATGGCCAGTACGCGCTGGCTGATGAGCCCGATACTTTCTGCAATCCAGGTCACTTGACTCATCTCATCCTGAAAAATGCACTGAGCCGCCTGTTTCATCTCTGCATTGGTCAGTAAGCTGGGCATCAGGGTACGTTGCTGGCTGAAACCCGCGATTAAATCAAGACAGACGACCTGTTGTGGATTAACCCCTAAACGCAGCGCACTGCTGGTGGCATCTTCACCATAACTGGCAATCACGACCAGAGAGTCAGTGGCTGGATGTTCTGCTGTATCCAGTGGAATCCCTTTGACCGTTAAATATTCACTTAACAAGGCGTTATCTTGGCTAAAATCGGTAGAGAGCCAGACCTTGGGTAAAGCTGTCATTTCAACTGTTGATGGTGCTGAAGCTACTGCAATATCTTGTTTTTTCTGTTCAACGTAACGATAGAAACCTTGTCCAGTTTTGCGACCTAGACGTTTGCCGGTAAGCATTTGCTGAGTCAGGATACTTGGGCGATAACGCGGTTCCTGATAATACTGCTGGTAAATAGACTCCATCACCGGATGTGAAACGTCTAATCCGGTGAGGTCGAGCAGTTCAAAAGGCCCCATTCGAAAGCCTAGGGCTGATTTCAACACTTGATCAATCTGCTCCACACTCGCGACGTTTTCACCCAGAATTTTTAACGATTCGGTCAGGTAGGCACGCCCGGCATGATTGATGATAAAACCGGGAGTGTCTTTGGTACGGACCGGCCGGTGTCCCATATGCTGTGCCAGTTGTGTGAGATGATCGAGCACTTCGGGCTGGGTATGCAACCCTTGAATCACCTCAACCACTTTCATCAACGGTACTGGATTAAAAAAATGGAAGCCGGCGACACGTTCCGGATTGTGGCAATGTGCAGCAATCGCTGTTACCGAAAGTGATGAAGTGTTGGTGGCCAAAATGGTCTGTGGCGAGACAATACTTTCAAGCTGCTGCATCAACTGTTGTTTGATGTCGAGTTTCTCTATAATCGCTTCAATGACCAGTTGGCAATCTTTCAGTTCTAGCAATTCCTCTGCCACGTGTAAATGTGTCAGTGCCGTAATCACCTGTTCCTCGGTGAATTTTCCTTTGCTCGCCAGCTGCTGTAAAGTTTGGCCCAGTCTGTCTTTGGCCTGCGTGGCAGCTTCTGCATTGGCATCGTACAGATAAACGTCATGGCCAGATAAAATGGCGATCTGGGCAATCCCTGTTCCCATGATGCCGGCACCAATAATCCCGATCTGTTGAATCTTGTATTGCATGATGGTGTCCTGTGAATGGTTATTTTCCCTGATATTGCGGTTTACGCTTTTCCTGAAAGGCCTGAATCCCTTCTTTCTGGTCTTGTGTGTCAAAGAGCAGCTGGAAAGATTTGCGTTCCAGCGTCAGTCCGGCATGTAAAGGAACATCCTGGCTCAGCAAGACATTTTCTTTGATCTGCTCCAGTGCAATCGGTGGCAACTGGGCAATCTGCTGTGCCATTTTTAGTGCTGTTGGGAAGGTCTCCTGATCCTCAGTCATCTGTGAAACCAGTCCCATCCTTAAAGCTTCTTCAGCAGGGATCAGACAACCTGTCATAATCATGCGCATGGCTTGAAACTTGCCGACAGCGCGCACCAGTCGTTGCGTTCCACCGGCCCCGGGCATTAAGCCAACTTTGATTTCCGGTTGGCCAAACTGTGCACTTTTCCCGGCGATAATTATGTCGGCATGCATGGCCAGTTCACAGCCACCCCCTAAAGCAAAGCCATTGACTGCGGCGATCACCGGTTTGGGGCATTGTGCAATCTGCTGCCAGTAACGTTCGGTATGACGTAAATAAATCTCAATGGATTTGGCCTGTGCCATTTCATTGAGGTCTGCTCCAGCGGCAAATACGCTTTCACTTCCTGTTAAGACAATCACTCTGACTGCATCATTTAGGCTTTGTTCTGCAAAAGCTTGTGCCAATTGCTGGCGAACAGCGGTATTCAACGCATTTTTGACCTCTGGGCGATGGATCCGTATCACGGCAATGGCAGGATGCGATAAATCTATTTGTACGAATTGGCTATCCATTATTATAAAAATTCCGTATAGCAAAAATTATTTTCAATAAAAATTAATCTAGATTGCGGTTAGATACAACCTGTTTTTTGCAAATTGAGTCAGTTGAGAGAGAAAATATTGCAAATATTTGGAATTTTATTTTGCTTAACGAAATTTACCTTAATTTCTGTCTTGTTTTTTAATTTTTATATTGATATGGTATTTCGTATAACGAAACATAATATTATTTTGTTGGAGAGATGCAGGAGCGCATCGGAGACAACAATAAAGACATCACAAAGAATAAAGGAGTAAAAGATGATCCGTGATCCGCAGATGCTAGAGCAACTGTTAGCGACAATCCGAGACTTCGTCGACCATGAATTACGTCCGAACGAGCATATTGTGGAGGAATCTGAAGCGATTCCTGAGCCGATTGTGCAACAGATGCGTGAGATGGGACTATTTGGCCTGACCATCCCTGAAGAATATGGTGGTTTAGGTCTGACCATGGAAGAGGAAGTTTTGGTGGCACAGGAGCTGGGTCATACTTCAGCGGCGTTTCGCTCCCTGATTGGCACCAATAATGGTATCGGCTCAAGCGGCATTATTATTGATGGTACAGAAGCACAGAAACAAAAATATTTACCCCGTTATGCCAGTGGTGAAATTATCGGTTCTTTTTGTCTGACTGAACCGGATTCAGGTTCTGATGCCGCAGCATTAAAAACCACAGCTATTAAAGAGGGCGACTATTATGTCCTGAATGGCACCAAACGTTTTATCACCAATGCACCGCGTGCTGCGACCTTCACAGTCATGGCACGTACGAATCCTGAAATCAAGGGTGCAGCGGGGATTTCAGCTTTTCTGGTTGAGGCTGGAACGCCAGGTTTATCTTTAGGCAAAATCGATAAAAAAATGGGGCAGAAAGGCTCTTATACCTGTGACGTGATTTTTGATAATTGTCGCGTACATCAGGATCAACTGATTGGTGGAGTTGAGGGTGTGGGTTTTAAAACGGCCATGAAAGTGCTGGATAAAGGCCGTTTACATATTGCTGCCTACAGTGTGGGGATGGCAGAACGGATGCTGGATGATGCACTGCATTATGCCATTGAGCGTAAACAGTTCGGTCAGCCGATTGCCAATTTTCAGCTGATTCAAGCCATGCTGGCAGATTCTAAAACCGAGATTTATGCAGCGAAATGCATGGTGCTCGATGCGGCACGTCGCCGTGATGAGGGAGAAAGTATTGTAACTGAAGCCTCTTGTGCCAAGATGTTTGCCACTGAAATGTGTGGTCGCGTTGCAGATCGTTGTTTGCAAATTCATGGCGGTGCCGGATATATCAGTGAATACTCGATTGAACGTTTTTATCGGGACGTGCGTCTATTCCGTCTATACGAGGGTACTACGCAGATTCAGCAACTGATCATTGCCCGCGATATGATTAAAGCAGCTAGCGCTTAACTCTCCAAAAATTCGAGACATGAACAAGGAATAAAAAATGAAAGCAATAGAATTTAACTGGCAGGATCCTTTTTTACTTGAGCAACAACTAACCGAAGAAGAACGCATGATCCGGGATACGGCCTATGCGTATTGTCAGGATAAATTAATGCCGCGTGTTTTGGAGCAGTTCCGTCACGAAAAAACCGATGCCCGTATTTTCCGTGAAATGGGCGAATTGGGTTTGTTGGGTCCAACCATTCCGGAGCAGTATGGTGGCGCGGGTCTCAACTATGTCAGTTATGGTCTGATTGCCCGTGAAATTGAGCGTGTTGATTCTGGCTATCGTTCTATGGCTAGCGTACAAAGCTCTCTGGTGATGGTGCCAATCAATGAATTTGGGACAGAACAACAAAAGCAAAAATATTTACCGAAATTGGCGACAGGTGAATTTATTGGCTGCTTTGGTTTAACTGAACCGGATTACGGCTCAGATCCGGGCAGCATGATTACCCGTGCCAAAAAAGTCGATGGCGGTTATCGCCTGACCGGTGCAAAAATGTGGATTACCAACAGTCCAATTGCCGACGTATTTGTCGTCTGGGCTAAAGAAGTGTCTGCTGAAGGCAATGTCGGGCCAATTCGTGGTTTTATCCTGGAAAAAGGCTGGGAAGGATTATCGGCGCCGGCCATTCATGGCAAAGTGGGCTTACGTGCTTCGATTACCGGTGAAATTGTCATGGATAATGTGTTTGTACCGGAAGAAAATGCTTTCCCTGAGATTCGTGGACTAAAAGGTCCATTTACCTGTCTGAACAGTGCACGTTATGGCATTGCCTGGGGTGCCATGGGCGCGGCAGAGTTTTGCTGGCACACGGCGCATCAATACACCATGGATCGTAAACAGTTTGGTCGACCACTGGCGGCCAATCAGCTGATCCAGAAAAAACTAGCGGATATGCAGACGGAAATCGCCCTGGGCTTGCAGGTCGCACTGCGTTTTGGCCGGATGAAAGATGAAGGTATTGCTTCGGTTGAGGGAACATCACTGATCAAACGCAATAACTGTGGTAAGGCTTTGGATATTGCGCGTTTGGCTCGGGATATGATGGGAGGCAACGGGATCAGTGACGAGTTTGGTGTGGCGCGACATCTGGTGAATCTGGAAGTGGTGAATACTTATGAAGGTACACACGATATTCATGCCCTGATTTTAGGCCGGGCGCAAACGGGAATTGCTGCTTTCTGTAATTAAATTTTCTGAACTTTGCTTTTGCTCCAGAGAATATGCTTTGACCGGCGTATTCTCTTTTTTTTAGAATAAAATTTTGTTATACGAAATATTTGGTATGGCCAGTTTCTTTTATCAACTGGCTTTTTTTATTTTTTTAAATATTTGTATTTTAAATAATATTTATTTTTTAATGGATGTTTTTTAGGGGCTTTGGGGGTGAACTGAGTTTGTTTTAACCAGTATGGGATTGTTTCTTATAATACCCAGTAGGAGCATAAAATTTACAAAAAATGATGCTGGTGAAGATAAATATGTAACATTTAATTTCATAAATAAAGGTTATATTTAATTAATATTAATAAAATACAATAACTTATAAAATTAATATTTTTAATTATTTATTTCGTATAGTGAAACATTAATATTGATAATTGAAATTAATTTTCTTGTTCAGTATGTTTGAGACATACATAAGAAGATTGAATATTAATTCAGTAAATAAGGAAAAAGAGATGAAAGGATTGCAAGATAAAGTCATTATTGTAACCGGTGGTGCAGGTGGAATTGGTTCTGCAACATGCAAACGCTTAGCCCAGGAAGGGGCCAAAGTCGCAGTATTTGATATGAATATGGCTGCAGCAGAAGCCTTGGTGGCTGAAATCCAGAATGCACAGGGCCAGGCTTTAGCGGTGCAATGTGATATTACCAATCGTGAAATGGTGGATCAGGCTGTGGCCAAAACGCAAGCCGAGCTTGGGCCGGTAGATGGTCTGGTTAACAATGCCGGTTGGGATGTTTTCAAACCTTTCCTTAAAACCAATGCCAATGAATGGGATCGTTTGATCCAGATTAACCTGGTGGGCATGCTGAACATGCACCATGCCGTATTGCCGGGTATGGTTGAACGCAATGCGGGTCGTATTGTGAATATTGCTTCTGATGCCGCACGAGTCGGTTCTTCCGGCGAGGCTGTTTATGCGGCGTGTAAAGGCGGTTTGTTATCGTTCTCTAAAACACTGGCACGTGAGCATTCTCGTCATAACATCAACATCAACGTGATCTGCCCGGGGCCAACAGACACCGCACTGCTTGCAGGTGTTACGGAAGGTGCATCGAATCCAGAAAAACTACGTGAAGCCTTTATTCGTGCCATTCCTTTGGGCCGTTTGGGCCAGCCGGAAGATCTGGCTTCTTCGATTGCCTTTTTCCTGAGTGATGATGCCAGCTTTATCACCGGTCAGGTACTGAGTGTATCTGGTGGTTTGACCATGAATGGTTAAGCCCAGTCTGAATTAATTTACAAAAACTTAAAAACGATAAAATTACAGGAAGTGAACAACATGAATTTTGAAGACATTTTATATGAAGTAAAAAATGGCGTGGCATGGATCACCATTAACCGTCCAGAAAAAATGAATGCCTTCCGTGGCCAAACCTGTGATGAAATTATCAAAGCTTTGAATAAAGCCGGCTATGACCGTGATGTGGGCGCGATTGTATTGACTGGTGCGGGCGAAAAAGCCTTCTGTACCGGTGGAGATCAGTCTGCGCACAATGGTAACTATGATGGCCGTGGCACCATTGGCTTACCGATGGAAGAATTGCATACGGCGATTCGTGATGTACCTAAGCCAGTAATTGCGCGTGTACAAGGCTATGCGATCGGTGGCGGCAACGTACTGGCAACGATTTGTGATCTGACGATCTGTTCAGAAAAAGCGATTTTTGGTCAGGTGGGCCCGAAAATGGGTTCAGTAGATCCTGGTTATGGGACTGCATTCCTGGCGCGTGTGGTGGGCGAGAAGAAAGCACGTGAAATCTGGTATATGTGCCGCCGTTATTCCGGCCCAGAAGCCGTTGAAATCGGTTTGGCCAATAAATGCGTACCAGCTGATCAACTAGATGCTGAGGTTCAAGCATGGGGTGAAGAGCTCTGCCAACGCAGCCCAACTGCTTTGGCGATTGCGAAACGCAGCTTTAACATGGACACTGCACATCAGGCAGGTATTGCGGGCATGGGTATGTATGCCTTGAAACTCTACTACGACACTGAAGAGTCGCGTGAAGGCGTGAATGCCCTGAAAGAAAAACGCCAACCTGAATTCCGCAAATACTACAAATAATAAGGAGCCAGTCCATGAGTAAAAATCCTTATATTGATGAAGATTTAGAATTTCTTGCGGAAACAGCAGAAAAATTTGCCCAAAAATATGTGGCACCGGGCTTTTTAGAGCGTGATCAGACCCGTGTTTTAGACCGTGCTTTGATGAAGCAAATGGGAGAACTGGGTTTTATTGCGCCTGAGTTGCCGGAAGAATATGGCGGTCAAGGTTTGGGCTGCTTGGCAGCGGGTGTGATCCATGAAGCGATTGCCAAAGCGGATCTCAGTTTTTCCTATATCAATTTGCTGGCGTCTCTCAACGGACAGATTCTAGCTCAACATGGTCAGCCGGAAGTGGTTCGTCCATGGCTAGAAAAACTTACTGCGGGTGAGGCGATTTTCGCGATTGGATTGACCGAGCCACGTGGCGGTTCGGATGCAGCCAATTTGCGTTTGAAAATCGAACGTGATGGTGATGAATATGTCATCAATGGCGAAAAAACCTCGATTTCGGCTGCCGATCAGGCCGATGCTGCGGTGATTTTTGGCCGTACCGGTTCAATTGAATCCGGGGCACATGGGGTAACTGCATTGTTGGTACCGATGGATTTGCCTGGCATCACCACCACACGTTTCGACTGCCATGGTCAGCGTGCGATTGGTCGCGGTTCAATTTTCTTTGATAACGTGCGCGTGCCGGTGAATCATCGTCTGGGTGAAGAGAACAAAGGTTTTGTTCAGGTGATGCAGGGCTTTGACTTTTCACGTGCCTTGATCGGTTTGCAGGTGTTAGCCGTGGCACGTGTTTCACTGGATGAAACCTGGGCTTATGCGGCGCAGCGTGAAGCGTTTGGTAAGCCGTTAACAGCGTTTCAGGGTGTATCCCATCCTTTAGCCGATTATGAAACGCAGGTGGAAGCTGCTCGTTTATTGTGCCTACAGACCTTATGGTTAAAAGATCATGATCTGCCACATACTGCAGAAGCGGGCATGTGCAAATGGTGGGGGCCAAAACTGGCCTATGATGTGGTTCATCAGTGTTTACTCACGTTTGGTCATGCCGGTTATGATCGCGGGGTGATGGAACAGCGCCTACGTGATGTCATGGGCTTCCAGATTGGTGATGGAACTGCGCAGATTATGAAAACCATTATTGCGCGTGACAAGGCTGGTCGTAAGGCAGTACCTGCTTAATCAATATATTGCAACATGCATCGCATGCTCAGCCGTTCAAGGTAGAAAAGAACAGCTGAGCATTGTTTCGGTTTGCCGGATGGCAATCTATGGATGAGTGGATGCGAAAAGCAACAGGATAATTATAATTAGGAGTAATGGAATGGATTTCGATGCAGTACTATTGGCACCGCGCCGGGAACAAATGTTGCAACAGGGTTATTGGGTGAATAAAACCATTTTGCAATCTTTAAATGAGGCGGTACATCAACATCCCGACAAAATCGCCCTGGTCAGTTATAAGACTGAACAACAAACTGAAAAAAGCTTGACCTATCGGGAAATGCTGCATACAGCGAACCGGGTTGCTCTGGGCCTCAAACGTTTAGGTGTCCAAAAGCAGGACATAGTTTCTTGCCAGTTGCCCAACTGGTGGGAATTTACCATTTTGTATATTGCCTGTCGCCGTATTGGTGCCGTGTTAAATCCATTAATGCCAATTTTCCGTGAACGTGAACTTAGCTTTATGCTGAAGCATACGGAAAGTAAGGTGTTAATCGTGCCAAAAACCTTCCGTAAATTTGATCACGAGCAGCTTGCCTACCAGTTGCAAAAAAATATCGATACGCTTGAGCATATTGTGGTGATTGGGGGAGAGGGCGACAACAGTTTTGAAAAGCTGATGCTTAATCATGGACTGGATCAGGATCCACAAATCCTCAACACCTTGAATGATGTCAGCATCACGGCTGATGATATTGCGCAATTGATGTTTACCTCAGGAACTACGGGTGAACCGAAAGGTGTGATGCATACGGCCAATACCTTATTTGCCAATATCGTTCCCTATGCTAAACGTCTGCATTTGGGACCTGATGATGTGATCTTAATGGCTTCGCCGATGGCCCATCAAACCGGCTTTATGTATGGTCTGATTATGCCGGTCTTGTTGAAAGCCAAAGCGGTGTTGCAGGATGTATGGGACGTCAACAAAGCGATTGACCTAATTCATGAGCATCAGGTGAGCTTCACGATGGCTTCAACCCCCTTCTTGAATGATTTATCTATCGGAGTTGCTGAAACGCATCAAACAGTGGAAAGTTTAAAACTGTTCCTTTGCGCAGGTGCCCCGATTCCAAGTGCACTGGTACAAAAAGCCCGCCAGAATCTGGGCGTGAAAGTGATTTCCGCCTGGGGCATGACCGAGTGTGGTGCAGTGACCCTGACACGACCAGAAGATGATGATGAACGTTCGTTCAATACCGATGGGCTGCCATTACCGGGTGTTGAACTCAAAATCGTAGATGAGCATGGTCATACCTTACCAGCAAACCATTCTGGCAGCCTGATGATCCGCAGCTGTTCGAATTTTGGTGGTTATCTCAAGCGTCCACATTTGAATGAAACTGATGCCGATGGCTGGTTTGATACCGGTGATATTGCCACTCAGGATGAGCAGGGCTATATCCGGATTTGTGGTCGCAAAAAAGATGTGATTATCCGGGGCGGTGAAAATATTCCTGTGTCCGAGATCGAATCTCTGCTGTATAAACACCCGGATATCGCCATGGTCGCTTTAGTCCCTTACGCCGACGATCGTCTCGGTGAGCGAGCCTGTGCAGTGGTTAAACTGAAAGAGAGTAGTGTCAAATTGCAGTTATCGGACATAGTCAATTTCTTGAAAGCGCAGAATTTGGCCATTCAATATATTCCTGAGCGTCTGGAAGTCTGGGATGCCTTACCAATGACACCATCAGGTAAAATCCAGAAATTCAAAATCCGCGAGATCTTGGCTCAGCAGGCTGAACAGGCTGCTGTCTAAGCGAATCAAGCCTCTCAATTATTATTCAAGAGAATTCAACCCTGAAGTGTGTGCCTTGCACACGCTTTGGGTCAAATCATGTCTTGAAAAGTGCAAAAATAAAAAATAACGGCAGATAAACATTCCATCAGAATAAAAAAGTAGCCATCCTTTGGCTAGTCATTGCGGTGTACGAAGCAATGGCCTGTCGTGAAGGTGCAAGGGCGGTGAGTAAAAAAGAAATATGGAGCATGAAGCAATTTAAATGTCACTGAAGTCAAACCCCTTTGGTCAGGGGGAGGGGCTGTAATTCTTCACTGCATCGTCTCAGTTACAACAGTTACATATATTAAGTCCGTCAAGCAGTATGCCATCAGGCATTGAAGTCAATTTTTAAGGTTATATTCGTGCCGATGCTACTTACCAAGTAGAAGGAGCATCTACGCAATTTTTTATTCTGTGGCGGAGATCAGTACGAGCATCTGAAATTATTCATCGCTGAATATACTTGAAAAATGATGTTTTTGGTGATGATTAATACAAGAACTAAGTGTCTGATGATTTGGAATATATCTGATTTATAAATCGTTACATTTAACTTTTCACTCTAAATCCTTAAAAAAATTATGTATTTTAAGTAAATGAAAATATTGTAATTCATCTTTTGTGTTAAAGGCTTGTTGCTTTTTTATGCATTTGCTAAATTGCATCACATAACAACAATAACAAAGGAAGCTCTCACCATGACCTCACTCCATTCAACTGAATTTTCTCCTTTATTGGGTTTGCCGTTTTCGATTGCTCATGATGACCTCATTGCAGCGAAATCCAGCATCCAGTACTTCCGTTTTATTCAACAGTCTATGCGTCTGATTCAGCGTACCTATGCCAGTCTGCTTAAAACGGAACAGTTGGATAAAGCACAGCAACGTTTACAGCATCTACATCAGGCCATTCTGGATTTAACGGCACATCTCGATGGAGTCGAGAGCCAATGGTATCAGGACCTGATGAAATGGATGGATACCATCATGCGTGAAGCACATACCCATTTTTATATCCAGCATTATTTACTCAGTCTTGAGCAGGCTGCTGAGTCGAAATGTCCATTAGTGGTACAACAGTATGTGCAGCGCGGTTTGGATATCTTAATGACAGGTCTGGATGATCTGTACGCAAATCATGCACTGTTGCAGCAATATCTACAGTTGCATGGCTGGAAAACAGCCAGTGGCTTATAAGTAAACTGAGTTCAGGCCAGAGAAAATCCCACAATTCACCAACTGTGCCTAGTATCCATAAACCTGAAAAGTTATGATGCGATTTTCGAAGTTGTTGGATCACTGCAATGAAAATTGTCGCGGATGAAAATCTGGCTTTTACCGAATATTTCTTTTCAGCGTTTGGAGAAATCCAGCAACGTCCCGGACGAACCCTGACCCATGCGGATGTGCAAGATGCGCAGGCTTTACTGGTTCGTTCGGTAACACCCGTCAATCGTGCACTGATTCAGTATACGGCTTTACAGTTTGTGGGTAGTGCCACCATCGGTACGGATCATTTAGAGATTCCTGCTTTACAACAACAGCAGATTCAGTGGGCCAATGCTGCGGGTTGTAATGCACAGGCAGTTGCCGAATATGTCATTACGGCTTTAAACCATGTCCGCCCGGAATTATTAAAAAATAAACCTGCCTTTACTTTAGGAATTGTCGGCCTGGGCAACGTGGGAACACGTCTGGCAAAAATGGCACAGTTACTGGGCTGGAACGTGCTGGGCTATGACCCGTTGGTGTCGCGTGAACAGATCAATCAGGTTGAATTTGAACAGCTACTGACTGAAAGTGATGCGATTTCCATTCATGTGCCACTGACCAAAACAGGGCCTTATCCAACCTATCATTTATTCGATACTCAAACTTTGGCAAAAATTCCGGCACAGACCATTCTAATTAATAGTGCGCGTGGTTCGGTGATTGCTGAACAAGCCTTGTTAGACGATATTCAACGTACTCAGCGCACGGTGATTCTGGATGTGTTTGAACATGAACCGATCATTTCAGCACAGTTGCTTGATGCGGTTACGCTGGTCACACCGCATATTGCGGGCTACAGTCTGGAAGGCAAGGCACGCGGTACAGAAATGATTTATCAGGCCTTCTGTGCACATTTTGGCTTTAGGGCGGATAAGCATTTTGAAAGCCAGTTACCCGGCTGCAGCAATTTATTTACCGGACAGAATTTACATGATGTGCTGATTCAGCATTTACCTGAAATTTATGATATTGCCCGTGATGATGCAGCCCTGCGTGCCTGTTTAAAAGACGGTTTTGTAGAGCAGCCTGCTTTTGATCAGCTACGTAAGACATACCCGCTGCGCCGTGAGTGGTCTGCTTATGGAGGACCACAGGCATGATGGATTATCAACCGACCTGTGATCTGGCGGCTATGCAGGCACGGGCCAAAATGTATGCGCGGATTCGCCAGTTTTTTGCCGAGCGTAACGTGCTTGAAGTGGAAACTCCCATTTTATCGCAAGCGGGTGTGACGGATGTGCATTTGGCTTCGGTCGCAGCTCAGCGTCATGTGGCGGGGCAGTTGCAAACCCATTATTTACAGACTTCGCCAGAATTTGCAATGAAACGCTTGCTGGCTAGTGGCAGCGGGCCGATTTATCAAATCTGTAAAGTCTTTCGTGACGATGAGCATGGCCGCAAGCACAACAGTGAATTCAGTATGCTAGAGTGGTATCGTCCGGGTTTTAGCTTGAAAGAGCTGATGTTTGAAACGACGGATCTGCTATCTGTCTGTTTGCAAGAGCGCTTTAGTGAGTTGCGTCCGCTGGTGCTGAGTTATAAACACGCTTTCCAAGACCGTCTGGATCTCAACCCTTTACAGGCGACGTTAAAACAGCTTAAAGACACTGCAAATAGAGTCGGACTGAATTTGGATTTGGGTGAGGATCGTTTGGGTTATATTGATTTGTTATTTTCCCATTTTGTTGAGCCAAGTCTGGGGTTCGATACGCCGGTTTTTCTGACCGACTTTCCACCGGAATTGGCATCTTTGGCCAAAGTGAAGCAGGATGAAGATGGCGAGTGGGTGGCTGCCCGTTTCGAGCTGTATATTGAAGGCCTGGAGCTGGCAAATGCTTATGATGAGCTGGTCGATGCAGAGGTGTTGCGTCAGCGTTTTGAGCAGGATAACCAGAGCCGCGCTGACTTGGGCCTTACCATCATGCCTGTGGATGAATATCTATTGGCGGCCTTACCGCAAGTACCGGCAACCTCGGGCATTGCTTTGGGGCTGGATCGCTTGTTGATGGTGGCAATGCAACAATCACGTTTAGATAAAGTCATTACTTTCCCTGCACATTTAGCCTAAGCAGTTATGAACGTGCTTTTTAGTGACAAAAGATTGATTGTATTAAACAGGCAATTTGCAAAAAAACAAAATAAAGGGAGCAAACTGCTCCCTTGATCATCAGCTAGGATTACGCGTTTTTCGGCTCTGGTGGGGTTAGGCCAAATTGCAAATAGGCCTGGTTGGTGGCAATGCGGCCACGCGCGGTACGCATCACATAACCTTGCTGAATCAGATAGGGTTCAATCACGTCTTCTAGTGTCCCAGAATCTTCCGCCATAGCCGCAGCCAAAGCTTCAACCCCAGCGGGTCCACCATCAAAACGCTCCAGTAGCATACTCAGATAACGCCGGTCGAGCGTGTCGAGCCCAGATTTATCCACCTTTAACATATCCAGTGCACGTTGTGCCATGTCCTGGGTCACTTCTCCAGTACCTTTGACTTGTGCATAGTCTCGCACCCGACGTAGCAGGCGGTTAGCGATACGCGGTGTACCTCGCGAGCGACGTGCGACTTCCGTGGCACCTGCTGCGGTCATCGGCACATCCATCAGACTCGCAGAACGCGCGACAATATGGGTTAAATCTTCAACCGAATAAAACTCCAGTCGTTGCACAATCCCGAAACGATCCCGTAACGGAGAGGTCAGCAGACCGGCACGGGTGGTCGCAGCGACCAAAGTAAACGGGGGTAAATCCAGTTTAATCGAACGCGCTGCAGGACCTTCGCCGATCATGATGTCCAACTGGTAGTCTTCCATGGCTGGATACAGAATTTCTTCAATCACTGGTGAAAGGCGATGGATTTCATCAATAAACAGCACATCACCCTCTTCGAGATTGGTTAGCATGGCCGCTAGATCACCGGCACGCTCCAAAACGGGTCCTGAGGTGGATTTGAGATTTCCTCCCATTTCCCGCGCAATAATATTGGCTAGGGTGGTTTTACCCAGACCTGGCGGGCCAAAAATCAGGGTATGATCCAGTGCTTCACCACGGCCACGCGCTGCGCCAATAAAAATTTCCATCTGTTCACGTACCACCGGCTGACCAATATAGTCATCGAGTGAGGTCGGACGAATGGCACGATCAAAATGATCTTCTGGGCGTTCAATGCCCGTGATTAAACGGTCTTGCATAGAATACTTACTTCATCATCGATTTAAGCGCGGCACGAATAATATCGGCAGATTCGGTGAAATCGCCCTTCGCTGCAGCAACGGCTTTTTGTGCTTCGGCAGGTTTATAGCCCAAGGATTGTAACGCTGCTTCCGCTTCGGCAACGGCTGAATTGGCAGTAAACTGGATTTGTGCAATGGTATTGGTATTCTGATTGCTGCCATGAGAAAGCGCTTTAAAACGATCACGTAATTCAATCAACAGGCGTTCCGCGGTTTTTTTGCCGACCCCCGGGACTTTGATCAAGGTATTCACGTCATCATGTTCAATACTGTGAATCAGCAGATCCACACTCAAGGTAGATAAGATCCCAAGCGCCATTCTTGGACCTACACCATTGACTTTTAATAGGGTTCGGAAAATAGTTTTTTCTTGTGCATCGCTAAAGCCAAACAGCTGTTGTGCATCTTCACGGACCACTAAATGGGTCCACAAGGTGACTTTCTGGCCTTTTTGCAGCTGGCAAAAAGTCGATAGCGGCGTGTCAATTTCATAGCCGACGCCGTTGACGTTCAATAATACTGTCGGTGCTTCGAGTGCAAACACTTCACCGATTAAACAACCGATCATTTGATTTCGATCTTCCTAAAATTAGATAAATGCAACCCGACGTCCTTGCAGAACCTGAGCCAGTTCATAGGCTTGATGATCAGAAAATTTACTGATGATATCCAGCACTTGCATGATGTTCTGATAATGATTGTGCTGAAAATTGGCACCAAATTGCTGCAGGATGGACATGAGTCGCTGTTCTTTAAAGCTTAAAGACTTTTCTGGCAAGGTTAAAGGAATAAACGCATCTAAAATATGCTGCAAGCTCATATGTGCGACAATTTCCAGATCGGATTTCTGTCGATGCTCGAAAATTTTCTCTCGTGCCATATTTTTTGCACGCTGGATGCCAAGAGCAATATCGGGAGAGCAATACTGTAATAATCCCCCTTCGAGTCTCCCGGACAAAATTTCATAATGGTGTTTGGCAAATGCACTGGTGACTTCTTCAACGAGACGTTTCATGACCCGACCACGCAGTGCAGCAATTTTTTGCTGCCAGGTACTGTGTGGCAGATTTAATTCAGCAGGCAGACCATAATCACCGAGTAAATTCAGGAACACCGGTTCGACTTCCTCATAACTCAGCATATGCAGAATAATGCCATCTTCGAGATCAATCAGTGCATAACAAATATCATCCGCCGCTTCCAGTAGATAGGTCAAAGGATGGCGGCAGTAGTGATAGTCTCCAAGCTGAATTAAACCCAATTGTTCAGCAATTTGTTGCAAAGTCTCTTTTTCTGACTGATAGCAGCCAAATTTGGCCCGTTGATGGGACGGCCGATCACCTTGCGAGGCAATGGTTTTGGAGAGCCAAGGGTACTTGAGATAGGCGCCGAGCGTGGCATGGGTGAGACGCATGCCACCATCGTCTGGATGGTAATCAATTTTGGTGAGCAAGCGTAAGCCTTGTGCATTGCCTTCAAATTGGCGTACATCCGCTTCTTCTTCCGGGGAGAGTTCCTTCAGGAAATCACGGTGTGAAGCATCATCAAACCATTCACGAATGGCATACTCGCCGGCATGACCAAACGGAGGATTGCCAATATCATGCGCCAGACAGGCGGCCTGAATAATCGCCCCTACATCGGCCGGAGTAATCCACATCGGTAATTCGGTTTTGATTTTTTCCGCGGCCAGCATGCCGAGGGAACGACCAATACAGGACACTTCTAGAGAATGGGTGAGACGAGTATGAATGCCATCGTGCTGGGTTAAGGGGTGGACCTGGGTTTTACGGTTCAGTTGCCGGAAACTTTGCGAGAAAACAATACGATCATAATCTTTGTGAAAAGGGCTGCGTGCCAGTTCATTACTACTTTTTTTACTGCCTAGACGAACTGCAGAAAGCAGTTCCAACCAACGCATTTGGGTCATTTATATTTATTCAATCGAAATAAAATAGATCATGCCAAAATTTGATGACGATCTCTAGAGTGTAACGTCACAATATGTCGTGTAAAAGTAAACAAAAAGGTAAATGAGAATACTTTAAAAAATTCAATAAATTTATCTATTTACAGAAAGGATGGGATGGTTGATCATGACAGTCATCCTATCAATATGAGCAAGTATTGTGCGTCATTCTTATCATTTGGAAAAACATTTCCTTGAACGTGCAGGATGGTTACGTGCCGCAGTTTTAGGTGCAAATGACGGAATTATTTCCGTGACCAGTTTGGTAGTGGGGATGGCGGCGAGTGGTGCCAGCACACAAACCTTGTTAGTTACCTGCGTGGCCGGACTGATTTCTGGTGCTGCTTCCATGGCCGCTGGAGAATATATTTCCGTAAAGTCGCAGCAGGACATTGAAAAAAATGACCTGTTGATGGAAAGCCGTGCACTGGAACGGCATCCAGAAGAAGAATTACAGGAACTGACACATATTTATATCGAGCGTGGTCTGGAACCTGAGTTGGCGGCTGAAGTTGCCAAGCAGCTTACTGCGTATAACGCACTGGAAGCACATGCACGGGATGAAATCGGGATTATCGAACATACCGCAGCACAACCGTTACAGGCTGCAGGTTCCTCGGCCTTGGCGTTTACCGTGGGATCACTTTTTCCACTGGTGGCCATTTTACTGCTGCCGGAACAGGCACTGGAACAAAGCATCATGCTGGTGGGCGTGATTACCTTGGGGCTGATGGGGGCCTTGGCCAGCTATGTCGGCGGCGTCAGTGCCTGGCGTGGTGCGATCCGGGTGATGATTTGGGGGGTGATCGCCATGCTATTTAGTTACTGGGTGGGCTCTTTGTTTCAGGTTGCACCAGTATAATTTGAGCTAAATCTTTGTTTTTACTTGTTGGGTAGGAAAATGCCAGTTTTTTTCCTGCCCGAATCACTAGCTCAAAATGACCTTTCACAGTAGAATATGCGTTCTCTCTAAGTCACATTGCGGTAAGGTCCAAAAGACTTGCCCGTGGAGCCAAAATCAGCATGTTTATCGTGGCCGGTGCACCAGCACATTCTTCTTTTAAGAAAACTCAACTATTAACACGTTTAGCGTCAATTAGTTCTGTTCAATCAATAGAAAGCCAATGGGTTTATCTGTTTGATCAAGCGCTCAACGAGCAGCAATATCAATCTGCTTTACAGCTTTTGAACGATGGTACCGTTTTTGAACTGCGTCAGGCAGCGAGTGATGAAATCCAGATTCTGGTTACACCGCGTGTAGGTACGATTTCACCGTGGTCTTCTAAAGCGACCGATATCTTCCAAAACTGTAACACCCCCGTACACCGTTTGGAACGTGGCGTGTTGTATACGCTTAAAGGCGTGACTGAGCTTTCTAAAGAAGTTTTACTGGCTTTACACGACCGCATGACAGAAAACGTGTTTAACCAGATTGACGATGCCAAGGCCTTGTTCACTGAAACTGCACCGAAGCCTTTAAATGCGATTGATATTTTAGGTCAGGGCAAAGATGCTTTGGTGAAAGCCAATAATGAATTTGGCTTTGCTTTATCTGAAGAAGAAATTGATTATTTGACCCGTGCCTTTACTGAGCTGGGCCGTAACCCGAATGACATTGAATTGATGATGTTTGCGCAGGCCAACTCTGAGCACTGCCGTCACAAAATATTCGGTTCTGAATGGACCATCGATGGTGAAAAACAGCCACTATCTTTGTTCCAGATGATCAAAAATACCTACAAAGAATCACCAACAGATGTCTTGTCAGCCTATAAAGACAACGCATCCGTGATTGTTGGTTATGACACCCAGCGTTTCTATCCAAAACAGGATGAAAGCGGTCATTACGTGTATAAATACAAGAGCCAAGCGGCTCACATCCTGATGAAGGTGGAAACCCATAACCACCCAACAGCGATTTCCCCATTTGCGGGTGCAGCGACGGGTTCAGGCGGTGAAATCCGTGATGAAGGTGCAACCGGTCGTGGTGGTAAGCCAAAAGCTGGTTTAACCGGTTTTACCGTATCGAACCTGAATATTCCTGGTTTTGAACAGCCGTGGGAAGAAAATTACGGCAAGCCATCGCGTATGGCATCTCCGCTACAAATCATGATCGAAGGCCCATTGGGCGGTGCTGCGTTCAATAACGAATTTGGCCGCCCAAATCTGAATGGTTATTTCCGTACCTTTGAACAAAACGTCAATGGTGAAGTGAAAGGCTTCCACAAACCGATCATGATTGCCGGTGGTTACGGTAACATCCGTCCAGATCACGTGGAAAAAGATGCAATCCAGCCAGGTGACTTGCTGATCGTTCTGGGTGGTCCAGCCATGTTGATCGGTTTAGGTGGTGGTGCAGCGTCTTCTGTAGACAGCGGTACGATGGGTGAAAGCCTGGATTTCGCGTCAGTACAACGTGAAAACCCGGAAATGGAACGTCGTTGCCAAGAAGTCATTGATACCTGTTGGCGCATGGAAGACTTTAACCCAGTGGTTTCCATTCATGACGTGGGGGCCGGTGGTTTATCTAATGCAATGCCAGAACTGGTTAATGATCATGAACTTGGTGCGATCCTGAACCTGCGCAAGATTCCTTCGCTTGAGCCAGGCATGTCGCCAATGGAAATCTGGTCGAATGAAGCACAAGAACGTTATGTCTTGGCGATCCGTCCAGAATCGTTGGAACTGTTTGAATCGATCTGTGCGCGTGAACGTTGTCCGTTTGCGGTGTTGGGTGAGGCGACTGAAGCTCGTCAATTAACCGTACAAGATCCGTTGTTTAATAACAACCCGGTGGATATCCCGATGCAGGTCATGCTCGGTGGTACGCCACGCATGCAGCGTTCGTATGAAACTCAGCCACGTCAAGGCAATGACTTTGATGCAGCACAAGTGGATTTGAAAGATGCGATCTTCCGCGTGTTGAAAAACCCGACGGTTGCATCAAAATCCTTCTTGATCACCATTGGTGACCGTTCGATTACCGGTATGGTGGCACGTGACCAGTTTGTCGGCCGTTGGCAGGTACCAGTTGCCGATGCTGCTGTTACTACAACGAGCTTGCAAGGTTTCACTGGTGAAGCCATGGCGATGGGTGAACGTCCACCAGTGGCATTGTTGAATCCGGCTGCATCTGCACGTTTGGCCGTGGCAGAAGCGATTTCCAACATTATGTGTGCCAACATTGAACAGATCAGCGACATCAAATTGTCTGCGAACTGGATGGCAGCAGCCGGTCAGAAAGGTGAAGATCAGGCCTTGTTTGAAGGCGTGAAAGCCATCGGTATGGAAATGTGTCCAGCATTGGGTATCGCAATTCCAGTCGGTAAAGACTCTTTATCCATGCGTACCACCTGGACTGACAATGGCGAAGACAAATCAGTGACTTCGCCAATGACAGGTGTGATTACGGCATTTGCACCAGTCAATGACGTTCGTAAGACATTGACGCCTGAATTAAAAGCAGGCCAAGATTCAGTACTGGTTCGTATTGATCTATCGCGCGGTCAGTTCCGTTTGGGCGGTTCGATCCTGGCGCAAGTATATAAAGCGATTGGTACGACCACTCCGGATGTCGATAGTTTTGACGAATTCAAAGCGTTCTTTGCTTTAGTTCAAGACTGGAACAACCGTGGTCTGATCCAGGCCTACCATGACATCGGTGATGGTGGTTTGCTGGCGACTGTGGCGGAAATGATGTTTGCTTCCCGTCTAGGTGTAGCGCTTGAAGATCAATCTGTTGCTGGCCTGTTTGCTGAAGAAATTGGCGCTGTATTGCAAATCAAGGCAGCCGACTGGGATGCTTTACAAGCTGAAATTGCAGCGTCTGCACTTAATGGTGCAATTGCAGTCGTAGGTCGTGTGAATGACACAGATCAATTGTCTGTGAATGGTTTAGTGCTTGAGCGTGCTGAATTGCAACAAGCTTGGGCTGAAGTGTCGCACCAGATCCAGCGTTTACGTGATAATGTGGAAACTGCCGATCAAGAATTTGCTCTAATTGCAGACAAAAACCATAAAGGTCTGATCGCACAGCCAACGTTTGATCTGAATGAAGAAATCGAAGCACCATATCTAAATCTGCGCCGTCCAAACATGGCGGTATTGCGTGAACAGGGTATTAATGGTCATGTCGAAATGGCAGCCGCTTTCGATAAAGTCGGCTTCAATACTGTCGATGTGCATATGAGCGATTTGCTTGCTGGTCGTGTCAGTCTGGATGACTTCCAAGGTCTGGTAACCTGTGGTGGCTTCTCATATGGTGACGTACTCGGTGCAGGCGGTGGTTGGGCGAAATCGGTGCTGTTCAATGCCAAATTGCGTGACCAGTTTGAAAAATTCTTCAACCGTGAAGAAACTTTCTCTCTCGGTGTATGTAATGGTTGTCAAATGTTGTCACAGCTTGCACCGCTGATTCCAGGTGCTGAAGCATGGCCACGTTTCCATCGTAATACTTCAGAAGTATTCGAAGCGCGTGCTGTGAACGTCCGTGTTGAGAAATCAGTCTCGATCATGCTTGAAGGTATGGAAGGTTCGATTCTACCAATCGCCGTGGCGCATGGTGAAGGTCGTGTGGTTGCGCCAGAAGCTAATTTGGCGAGTTTGAACGCTGCGAACCAAGTGGTATTACGTTATGTAGATAGCCATGGCAATCCGACTCAACATTATCCGTTGAACCCGAATGGTTCTCCAGATGCGATTACTGGCGTGACGTCAAAAGATGGTCGTGCAACGATTATGATGCCACACCCTGAGCGTAACTTCCGCGCGATCCAGCATTCATGGAAACCAGAAGACTGGGATCAAGATGGTGCTTGGTTACGTATGTTCCGTAACGCACGTAAATTTATCGGTTAATTGTCCTGATAAAAAACAGAAAGCCACCTTCGGGTGGCTTTTTTGCTTTTAACATATCGAAGCAAGGATTAATTTTCTGTTACGGTTGGTGTGGTTTTTGCTTCGAACTTCATCATACTTTAAGCAAAGGTAAATTGGTAAACGCTAGAAGTCAGCGTATATTGGTTTCGTTGTAACTATGAATAAAAGCAAAAATTTCAATCAAGATAATAACAATGAGAGGACTGGAGTATGAAAAATAACAAAATATCCGATCAGCCCACGCGATGCTCCACAGGTTGGCTTTGGTTTGCTGGCGTGATCAGTGTGCAGGTTCTGTTGATTATTATGGGCTATTTGTTGAAATTTACCTGATCTTGATCGTTCTGACTGGTATTGAACGCGATTCTCCGTTATAGAACAGGGAAGATGATCATGGGAAAAATGAGATGTTGAAGCTGATTTACTATGTACCAGAATCTCATCTGGAGTCGACCAAACAGGCGATTTTTACTGCAGGTGCGGGCGGAATTGGCAATTATGAACAATGTGCCTGGCAGGTGTTGGGTGTGGGACAATTCAAACCGGTCAAGGGTGCCAATCCATTTATTGGTGAGTTAAATGCCTTAGAGCAAGTGCCGGAATGGCGCGTGGAAACGATCGTGTCTGAAGAGCATGCTTCATCTGTGGCAAAAGCACTCAAGGCAAGCCATCCTTATGAAGAGCCTGCCTTTGAATTTATCCAGTTACTGAGCGTAGATTGAGTGACTGATTTTAAATTTTCTGGATAAATAACTCACGTTCAAAACGGTACTGTGGATAGAACACTCCATCCGCGGCACGTTCACCGGCTGCAATTACCATCACTGGATATTGCTGGTCATTTAAGCCGATAATTTTACGCAACAGTGGTTCATCAAAACCTTCCATCATGCAGCTGTCAAAACCATAAGCGCGTAATGCTAAAACCAGGTTTTCACAGGCGAGGGCAGTGCTCTTGCTGGCCCAGAGTTTGGCATCAGCCGGGCTAAATGCTGAAACGGGCAGTTGTTTATCCAAGGTACGTGCTACAGAAAAGGCGACTTTCTTAAAGTGACCAAAACTGTTCAGGTAGCCGGTTTTATAGTTATATGGGATCAGGCGGTAATATTTTTTTACGGCAGCCGGTGCTTCGGGGAAAGGGAATTCACTGATGTTCTTTTTCGCCATTTCATCAATGCGGTCGGTACGCGCCACACAAACAATGAGTTCTGCCGCTGTTTGTGCTGCCAATTGGCCTAGGCAGGCTTTGACCAATTGCTTTTTCTTGTGCGCTGATTGCACCACATAAAAGGTCCATGGTTGTAAATTGGATGAATTCGGTGCAAGCAGGGCTAAATTCAGACACTCATCCAAAATATGCTCAGGAATCGGTTTTTCAGTAAATTTACGTACCGAACGACGGCTTTGGATCACTTTTTTAAAGTTATCGACATCGATATCTT
Organism: Acinetobacter minutum; assembly: GCF_035916735.1. Classification (NCBI taxonomy): domain Bacteria; kingdom Pseudomonadati; phylum Pseudomonadota; class Gammaproteobacteria; order Moraxellales; family Moraxellaceae; genus Acinetobacter; species Acinetobacter minutum. The sequence continues at coordinate 36,381 of NZ_JAQIHG010000014.1, read as the reverse complement.
GTGGGGCAGCTTCGTAATAACGTTCTTTAGCGGTATCGGAATTTGACATGGTAATCGACGTAAAATAGAGAGGATCAGTGATCTTAGCATCAAACCGGATTTCGATGGATGACTGAGATGGATGTTAATCATCCAGTCATTCTGTGGATTCTTCATTTAGTTAAATTGGCTGAAATCCGGCTTGCGTTTTTGCATAAAGGCTTGTACGGCTTCTCTCATTTCTGGCGATGAAACCCGTTGCATAAAAATCTCAGCTTCATGATCAATACAGGTCAAAATCTCTGCTAAATCATGTTTCATCAGCGCTTTGGTTTGTTTTAACGAGGCCAAGGGGAGTGAGGCCAGCTTCTGTGCTTTCATTTGCGCATAAGCGTAGACATCGCTTTCAATCGAATTGATCAGGCCGATTTGCATTGCCTTGGTGCTGTTAAATTTTTCTGCGGTAAACAGCAATTCTGCAGCTTGATGGTAACCGGCACGCTGTACCAGCAATTTGCTTGAAGCACCTTCTGGCGAGAGTCCCAAGCTGACAAAAGGTAGCTGGAACAACGCACTTTCATCGCTATAAGCTAAGTCTGTATGTAATAAAATGGTGACACCAATGCCAATAGCCACACCTCGTACGGCAGCAATGAGCGGTTTAGAAAAACGTGCAGCAGCTTTAAGTAACACAAAGGGAGGAGCATCTCCAGCTTTGCCTTGTAGCGGGGACTGAACGAATTTCATAAAGTCCTGCATATCATTGCCTGCGGTAAAATCAGCCGTTGCACCGCGCAAAATGACCACGCGAACCTCTTGGGATTGGTCAGCTTCATCAAGCGCCTGGGCAATCCATAAATACAGTTCGCCATACAGAGCATTTTTGCTTTCCGGCCGCTGGATGGCTAAAGTCAGAACCCCGTGAGCTAATTCCGCATGTAAATGTGGATGGGGCTGTTGAATACAGCGCAGTGTCATCGTACTATCCTTGCTTTCATCTATTGTTCAAATTATGCGACTCATTATGGCGCAGAATAAAAAATTCTGTAGTAACTGATGAGTTCATAAAAATTTTTCTAGCACTATGAAGCCAGCATTCGACTATCTCGTTTTTATTGGACGTTTTCAACCGTTCCATCTTGCTCATCTGCAAACGGTCCATTTGGCCTTGCAGCAAAGTCAGCAGGTGATTTTGGCTTTGGGTTCGGCACAGGCTGAACGCAATATCAAGAATCCATTTTCGGCCTCTGAACGTGAACAGATGATTCTGTCCAATTTCCCGATTGATGAACAGGAGCGTATCCGTTTTGTCCACGTCATTGATGTCTACAACGATGAAAAATGGGTAAAACAGGTGAAAGATCTGGTGGCTTGTATAGTAGAAACGGATGCCAAAATAGGCCTGATTGGACATTTTAAGGATGAATCTTCGTATTATCTCAATCTTTTTCCTGAATGGACCATGGTAGAACTCGACAGTTTGCATGGAGCAATTTCAGCCACGCCGATGCGGGAAGCCTATTACCGTGGTGAGATTCAAACGGAAGCATTTCCTGCAGGCACGATTCAGTTTTTACAGAATTTTCAAAAAACGCCCATTTACCAACAATTGCAGCACAAATACCGGACGCAAGATAAAAGCAATCTTGCTGAATCCTGAGTATGCTCATTAGTCGAGGCAAGATCTTGCACTGACTGGGGCGTGAGTGGGATGAAGCTCAGAATGAGATTAGCCATTACTTGTATGCTCAGTGTATTTAGCCTAAGCGTCATGATACAGGCGAATGCCCAAGCATGGACGCTGACCCCAAAAACCAGATAGGGTTTAATATTCGTTCTATAGGGTTTTCTCTGGTAAAAGGTCAGTTTGCCCAGTTTTAGTCGAATATGAAATTTGATCCTACCACGCCACAAAATGCCTCGGCTCAGTTGGTGCTGCAGATGAATAGCGTTTGCCTGAATAAATCGGGACTGAAAGATCTGTTGTTGGGAGAGGGGGTCTTTTTTGTAGAACAGTATCCAACAGCGAGGTTCAACAGCCGTGAATTTATTGTCTTAGGTAATCATCAATATGATATTAAAGGCGATCTCACTTTGCGAGGAATCACCCAACCGGTAACGCTGAAGACAAGGTTAAAACCTAATAGTAATGATCCACAACTGCTGGATGTGGACGTTAAAACTGTGGTGAAGCGTGGGGATTTCGGGATGAAAAAAGCCTTTGCAGGGATTGGGGAAAAGTAAATATACAAGTATCCGGGCAGTGGCAGGCCAAATAAGTCTTACTGGCTATTCTATCGCTAGAACGTTTATCACGATTTAGTCAATAAAAAAGTAGGCAGGTAAATATGATCTACCTGCCTATCTTTTCGTTTTTTGCAATGATCAATTTAGCTGGTTTGCAGCGATTTTAAATCTTCTAGCACTTGTTCGGCATGGCCAGCTGCTTTCACTTTACGATAGCTTTTGACCAGTTCATCTTTGTGGAAAATAAAGGTCGAACGTTCGATGCCCATGACCTGCTTGCCGTACATATTTTTTTCTTTAATTACATCGAAGTGCTTACATAACACTTCTTCTTTGTCGCTGATCAAATCAATACTGAGTGCCTGCTTTTCGGTAAAGTTCTGATGAGATTTCACCGAGTCACGTGATACCCCAATGATCGTAGCACCTAAAGCTGTAAACTGCTCTTTCATGCTCGTAAAATCAAGCGCCTGTGTAGTACAGCCCGGAGTGGAGTCTTTGGGATAAAAGTAGACAATCAGCCAGTCAGAGGCAATGTCATTTAAGTTGATTTCGCCGTTGGTTGCTGGAAAAATCTGATCCGGTAAGGTGATGTGTTCAGTCATCTGTTTGATCCTTTATGCGCCGACAGAATCGTTAAGTTCAAGAGGTAAAAAAGCATATTCGCCATGATACAGAATTTCACCTGAACGTACAGGAATCGCATTTTTAAATATTGGCCCATCAATCACTGTTGTGTGAAATTCGCCTCCTTCACCACAAGGATCAATGCCGCGCTGTTCCAGTTGCAGGATATATTCATGCGTCAGGATTTTCCCTAGATCATCTGCGGTCATGCCTAGCTTTAAATTCACTGTGACAATCACGCTTTTGAAACCGAGTTGGATAAATTCATCAATCACTTCACGATGTGGCCGTTGCCAGAGCGGCATACTGAGTTTAAGGCCCGCTTGCCGAGCCACACGCTCATGCCAGCAACCATGTTCAGGCATATCTAAATCGCCGGTGACTAAAACGTCTGCATCTTGTGTTTTGGCTTGAGTCAATAAATCCAGAAATTTGGCTTCATAATCATTCCAGCTCGATGATGCACTAATCACTGGAAGATTAAGGGCGTCGGCCTGTGCCTGAATAATCGCTCTGCTCATGGCATGTGAGCGGGAACGCAGACCGTTGTCTTCCAGCATAATGATCAGACCAAGGGCCTCACCCACTTGCATAGCCTTATATAGAGCCAATGTGCTGTCTTTACCACCACTGAACGACACAACGAATTTGTGCTGTTCAGCGTTAGTTTTCCATTCATGTTGCATGGTTGTTCAACTTTATAAATAAAAAGCCTGCAAAAGCAGGCTTTATGGAGCAAAAAAGATTATTTTTTCGCTTGCGCCGATTTCATGGCTTCTTCGCTTAAGGTTTTTAATTTGCCAGTCAGCTGTGGGCCAAAGCAGGCTTGTAAGTCACGGTTTTGTTTTTGCACAAATGCGAGCGTTGCCGGGCTTTTTTTCTGGTTGATGGCGCTTTGGATTTCCCATTTTTGTGCATTGGTCAATTTACCATCTGCTTCAACTGCACAGCTACAGTATTTGCTGGCTTCTGCAGCAGTCAGTTTTTTACCTTTGGCAGTTTCTTCTTTACAGACATTAATCAGTGCCGCTTTGACATTGGTACTTTTGTACGCTTCCTGAATTTTGTTGGTTTCTGCATGTGTTGTGCCAGCCATCAAAGCGGCAGCAGAAACCAGTGTGGATAAAATAATTTTTGCTTTTAACTGTTTCATAATGAAGTACCTGGTTATTGCGGTCTATAACGTGTCGGGTCCGGCACACCTGCATCTAGAAAACCTTGTTTACGTAGACGGCAGCTATCACACTTGCCACAAGCACGTCCTTGCTCGTCTGCCTGATAGCAGGAGACAGTTTGACTGTAGTCTACGCCATGTTCAATGCCTAAACGTATAATATTCGCTTTGGATAAATGTAACAAAGGTGTTTCAAACTTAAGTGGTTTGCCTTCTACACCGGCTTTAGTGGCCAACTGTGCCATACGGGCAAAGGCCTCAATAAATTCCGGACGACAGTCTGGATAACCTGAATAATCCACCGCGTTAATGCCAATCACAATGGCTTCTGCATCAAACACTTCTGCAGCTGCCAAGGCATAAGATAAGAAAATGGTATTGCGTGCCGGTACATAAGTGACCGGGATGCCTTCCTGTTCCTGTTCAGGCACATCAATATTATGGTCGGTCAGTGCAGAACCGCCCAAATTGCCTAGGTCAATATTAATAACGCGATGTTCAACACCTGCACGCTGCGTGAGGGCTTTTGCCGCATCCAGTTCGGTAGTGGAACGTTGACCATACATAAAACTGAGGGCGATACACTCATAACGTGCTTGCGCCCAAGCTAAACAGGTGGTTGAGTCTAAGCCGCCAGATAACAGAACAATGGCACGAGGGCGCATACGATACTCCAATGTTATAAGTGAGGAAGGATTAACGACCGGTTTCGTCATTCCACAATAATTTATGCAATTGTAGCTGGAAGCGAACAGGGAGATGGTCTTGTAAAATCCACTGAGCCAGATCACGTGCGAGTGCAGGCAGTTTTACCGCATTTTTTTCTACCGCAAAGGCAGGGGAGAACCACACCGTGGACACTTTATCCTGTAATTGGTGGTTCTGTACCTGCTGTTTCGACCATTCATAATCTTCGCGGTTACAGATTACGAATTTGATCTGGTCATGAGCGGTCAAATATTCAAGGTTACTGAGCAGATTGCGCTGTTCTTCACCGGAGGTCGGAGTTTTTAAATCCAGGACTTTGGATACACGCGGATCAACTTTTGATACATCCAGTGCCCCGCTGGTTTCGAGCGAAACTTGGCAACCCAGATCGCACAAGCGGCTTAACAATGGCAAGCAGTTGGGTTGTGCTAAAGGTTCACCGCCTGTCACACAAATATACGGGGTCTGATAAGACAAAGCTGTTTGAATAATGTCTTCCAAGGATTGCCGTTCACCACCTTCAAAGGAATAGGTGGTATCGCAATAACTACAGCGGAGTGGGCAACCGGTTAAACGGATAAAGACCGTCGGTAAGCCTGCAGTATTTGCTTCGCCTTGCAGAGAATAAAAAATCTCGGTAATACGCAAGCCCGCAGCCGGATCAGAAACAGGAATGGCACTAGAGCGTAAAGAAGTCATCATTCAAATACCGCAGAGTTAAAAAACAAAAATCCCTACGGTCATGACAACCGTAGAGACAAGGAGCGATTGAAGCTCCGAGGAACGATAAAGTTCCGCAACAGAATAAATTAGTCGTCGCGAAGCAAATCGTTCAAGCTGGTTTTAGCACGGGTTTGCGCATCTACTTTTTTCACGATGATCGCAGCATACAGGCTGTAAGTACCACATTTAGACGGAAGGCTACCCGCAACCACAACAGAACCCGCAGGTACACGGCCGTAATGGATTTCACCCGTAGCGCGGTCATAAATCTTGGTCGATTGACCAATGAACACGCCCATTGAAATCACAGAACCTTCTTCAACAATCACGCCTTCCACGATTTCAGAACGTGCACCGATGAAGCAGTTGTCTTCAATAATGGTTGGGTTGGCTTGAAGTGGTTCAAGAACACCACCAATACCTACACCACCAGACAGGTGTACATTTTTACCGATTTGTGCACATGAACCGACAGTTGCCCAGGTATCCACCATGGTGCCTTCATCTACATAAGCACCGATGTTGACATAAGATGGCATCAACACCACGTTTTTCGCCTGGTAGCTACCTTTACGTGCAACAGCGGGTGGTACAACACGCACACCAGCTGCTTTGAATTGTTCTTCAGTCCAGCCAGAGAATTTAGTGTCTACTTTGTCATAGAAGCGAAGGTCGCATGACTCGATTGGTTTGTTATCGTTCAGTTTGAAAGATAATAAAACTGCTTTTTTCAACCACTGGTGAACAACCCATTCACCATCGATTTTTTCAGCTACACGAAGCGTGCCATTGTCTAAACCAGCGATTGCTTGCTCAACTGCTTCACGGATTTCTGCAGGACAGTCTGCTGCAGTAAAGTTAGCGCGGTCTTCAAATGCTTGCTCAATAATAGTCGAAAGCTGAGACATGATGTTCCTTCCAGAAAAATTTCTAAGATTTTACACTATTTGAATCGGGATAGACCGAAAAAAACCGAAGACTTTATTAAAATTAAATCAGCTGAACAGGAGAGTGTATTTTACGGGCTGATCGGTTTTACAAAAACTTCTGTACAGACAAGAAAAGTTAAAAGGTGTAGCAAAAAATAACATAAAGCACCTGATTTCGTTCTAAAAACCATGAAAAAGCTGCTTTAGCATGACCTTTATACAATATGGAACTGAAAACGAAAAAATCATTTTTCGAGGAGAGTGAACATGAATGTTTTACGATTAGTTGCACTATCGACTGCCTTAGGCACCATGGCCATGACAGCCAATGCTGCTGATGAAGAGATTATCAAAGAAGACGGCTCTCAATTTTCATTTTTTAAGCCTGCTTCTGTACGTGCTGAAGTTGGGACCACTGGCTATGGTGGTGCCATTACCTATAATGCCAATCCTTATGTCGGGGTGACACTGGGTTATAACGGTGGTGATATCTCTTGGGATGACGATGTTGAATATGATGATGTCAACTATGATGTCGATATGGACAACAACCTGACCTACTTAAATGCTGAAATCCGTCCGTGGGCCAATGCCTTTTATATGGCTGCCGGTGTAGGTTATGTGGATCAGGAGTATGGTTTGCGTGCCCGTTCCGATGGTAATCCGATTAAAATTGATGGACAGACGACGACTTATAACTCGCTTTCTGCTGATGTCAGTTATGACAATCAAATCGCACCGTATCTAGGTTTGGGTTATTCACCAGCGCTCAATGATCGCTGGGGGGTATTTGGGGAAATCGGGGCTTACTATACGGGTAACCCAAGTGTGACCAATGTAAAAACCAATGGTACAAGTTATGCAGGTGGCGATCCGGTACTAGATAACCATTTAGATGAAATCCGAAATGATGACAAATATGAATGGTTGCCCGTAGCTAAACTCGGCATTAACTACCGTTTTTAAACTTGTGAATTAAAAAAGGGCCAGTGAATGGCCCTTTTGTGATGGGGGGAGTTGAATTAGTCTTCTGGATAAGCGACTTTTTTCAGTGCCTTGATATCAGCTTCTGGTGAGCATAAGGAAATAAACTCGTAGCCATAACCGCGTAACAAATGCCCTTTGCGCACCGCAATCCAGGTGGTATTAACGCCGAAAATATCGGTTTTGATTTGCTTTAAACGGTAATCACGTTCCGGATCATAGGCGACATCATTGACAATCCCTACGCCCATACCCAGTTCGACATAGGTCTTGATCACATCAGCATCCAATGCAGACATCACCAGATCCACATCAATTCCAGCATCTTCAAAGGCCTTGTCGATTTTCGAACGACCGGTGAAACCACCATGATAGGTAATAATCGGATAATGGGCCAAATCTTCTAAGGTAATGTTTGGTACTTGGGTCAGGGGATGACTCTGCGGAACAATAATACTATGTTGCCAGTTATAGTAAGGCACGCTGGCCAGATTTTCTTCTGTAGTTAAAGATTCAGTGGCAATACCAATATCCGCTTCGCCCTGCAGCAACATTTCTGCGATTTCAACCGGGCTGGCCTGTTGCAGGACTAAATGCACTTTAGGAAAGGCTTTCTTGAACTGGTTGACAATCGGCGGTAACACATAACGTGCCTGCGTATGCGTGGTGGCAATCGTTAAAGTCCCTTCATCCACCTTGTTGAAATCATCTGCCAGACGTTTGATGTTATCGGCATCAACCAGCATGCGCTCAACGATGCTGAGCAGGGCCTGGCCGGGTTCCGTCAGACCTAAAAGACGTTTACCTTTGCGGATAAACAGTTGTACCCCCAACTCATCCTCTAGATCTTTGATGTGTTTACTCACACCCGACTGAGAGGTATACAGTGCCGCGGAAGCTTCGGTTAAATTAAAGTTTTGTCGAACCGTTTCTCGGATAATTCTGAGTTGTTGAAAATTCATAATAAAGCATACCTTCTAAGTGGACAGGAACCGTCCTGTCCATAACTGCACTTAAGCGGCTTGATCCGCAAAGAGGTGCAGTGTAATTGCACTGACCCAGACTGTTTGGTTAGGTTTAAATTGGTGTAATTTTGCTTCTTCTGGGCTTAAAGAAATCTCAATTAAACGACCTTCACGATCCTGTAATTCTGCCACAACTTTTCCAGCAATCCACAATTCACGCAAGAATGTTGCTTGAATCGCATTCTGTTGTGGTTGTGCATGTAGATGTAATTCATCCGGACGGGCAAATGCAATGATCTTGCCTTGTGGAGCGTTTGCTTCCGTGGCGAACTGAATCCGGTCTTGCCCGAGCTGAAGCACCCCTTGATAATGTTCACCTTCAAAGCGATTGGCTTGTCCCAAAAAGTCAAAAACAAAGGGGGTCGCCGGTTTTTCATAGACTTCACGTGGCGAACCGATTTGTTCAATATTACCTTTATTCATCACCACGATCTGGTCAGCTACTTCGAGTGCTTCTTCCTGATCATGGGTGACAAAAATTGAGGTAATGTGCAGTTCATCATGCAAGGTACGTAACCAGCGGCGTAATTCCTTACGCACTTTGGCATCTAATGCACCAAAGGGTTCATCTAGCAATAATACGCGAGGTTCAACTGCGAGGGCACGCGCTAAGGCGATCCGCTGGCGTTGACCACCGGACAGTTGTGCTGGATAACGATCAGCCAGAAAACCGAGTTGTACTAGATCAAGCAGGCGTGTGACACGTTTCTTGATTTCTGCTTCTGAAGGACGGGTACTGCGTGGACGTACCCGTAGGCCAAAAGCCACATTGTCAAATACGGTCATGTGGCGGAACAGGGCATAGTGCTGAAAGACGAAACCGACTTGACGTTCGCGTACATGAACATCAGTAGCATCCTGACCTTCGAGCAGAACCTGGCCGCCATCTGCGGATTCCAAACCAGCAATAATTCGCAGTAGGGTGGTCTTTCCACAACCTGAAGGACCGAGTAAGGCAACCAGTTGGCCTTCCGGAAAATCCAGCGAAATGTTGTTAAGTGCATGGAATGCACCAAAGTGTTTTTCAATATTTTGAACTTGAATACTCATCAGGTCATTCCTTAAGAAACAGGGTTGTCATCGCTGCGTGGTGCTTGTCGATCCTGACGCAATTCCACCCAGGTTTTCAGAATCAGGGTAACAATCGCCAGTAAAGCCAGCAGGGAGGACACGGCAAAGGCCGCACTAAAGGTATATTCGTTGTAAAGAATTTCGACATGCAGCGGCAGGGTATTGGTTTCACCACGGATATGGCCGGAAACGACCGACACTGCACCGAACTCGCCCATGGCACGGGCATTACACAGGATCACGCCGTAAATCAGGCCCCACTTGATGTTTGGCAAGGTGACTTTCCAGAAGGTTTGCCAGCCTGAAGCTCCTAGTACAATCGCAGCTTCTTCCTCTTCAGTGCCTTGTGCCTCCATGAGCGGAATCAATTCACGTGCCACAAACGGTACAGTGATAAAAATAGTGGCCAGCACAATCGCAGGAACGGCATACAACACTTTGATGTCGTGATCCATGAACCATTCACCAAACCAGCCTTGTGTACCAAAGATCAGTACAATCATCAGGCCTGCAATGACTGGTGAAACCGAAAACGGCATGTCAATAATGGTGGTAAGAAGGGATTTGCCTCTAAAGTTGAATTTGGCCACACACCATGCTGCTGCCACACCAAACACTACGTTAAGGGGAACGGCAATTGCTGCTGTTAGTAAGGTCAGTTTGACGGCGGAGAGGGTATCCGGGTGAACCAGAGCTTGCAGATACACGCCCATCCCTTGTTTAAAGGCCTCTACAAATACTAGAATCAACGGCAGAATCAGGCAGCTCAGGAAGAAAATCAGTGCAATGCTGAGCAGGCTATATCGTACCCAGTTTGGTTCACGGGTCGCGTCGCGTGATTGCAGTTTGTCTGCCAGCGCATTGCTGTCGGTAGTGAAACTCATCGTGCAGTTCTCCCGGTACGGCGGCTTGCCCAAGCTTGCAGCAGGTTAATCAACAATAAAATGCCAAAGGAAAGCACGAGCATCACCACGGCAATCGTAGTTGCACCGGCATAGTCATATTCTTCCAGACGGGAAATGATCATCAGTGGTGCAATCTCGGTTTCAAAGGGCTGGTTGCCGGCAATAAAAATCACTGAACCATATTCACCAACCCCGCGGGCAAAAGCCAAGGCAAAGCCGGTCAACAAGGCAGGAAACAGGATGGGCAAAATAATCTTGCTGATAATCTGCAGGCGGTTGGCACCGAGCGCTGATGCGGCTTCTTCTAGTTCGGTTTCAATGTCACTCAGCACCGGTTGTACGGTGCGCACAACAAACGGCAGACCAATAAAGATCAAGGCCAAGGTAATCCCGATGGGGGTATAGGCCACCTGAATGCCCAGTGGTTCCAGATATTGACCGACCCATCCTGTTGGCGCATACAGGGAGGTCAAGGCGATACCGGCAACCGCAGTAGGTAGGGCAAAAGGTAAATCCACCAATGCATCGACCAGACGTTTACCTGGAAACCGGTAACGAACTAGACACCAGGCCAGTAACAGTCCAAACACCACGTTAATTACCGCTGCAATTAAGGCAGAACTAAAACTGAGCTGTAAGGATTTTAAAATTCGTTCAGAGCTAAGAATGTCCCATAAGCCGCTCCAGCCGATGCCAAGCGATTTGATCAATAAGGCAGATAACGGTAACAGGACAAGCAGGGATAAATACGCAAGGGTAAAGCCTAGAGAAAGACCAAATCCTGGCAGCACTCGGGATCGCTGCGACATGATGATTCCTCAATAAAAAGCACTGACCTCGCTAAAGGGTCAGTCAAATAAAACAGTGGGGCTTACAACAACTTAGACTGCAAATTTCAACAGGGGAGAGTTATCTTCTGTTTCTCTCCAATGCGGCAGCGTTTCGGGTAATAAATAGTCAAAAATCTGTGGGAAAGGTCCAAATCCTGAAGCTACATTAATGTGACCCACAGCCCCTAAATTGATAGGGTTGAGCTGCCAGACCTGAGCTAGACGTTGTGCATCTGTAAAGCTCAGCCAAGGATCGTTTTCACTGATCAGCATTTGGGTGGGAACATTAATATCTAATCGCTGGAACAAGGCTGAATAATCTTGCTGGCTGTCACGTGCAAAACCGGCTTCACCAAAACGGGCAGGATTGGCGGGGGCAACCAAAATTAGACGTTTCACTTTTGCCTGCAGTTCAGGATGCCAAGCCAGCGCAGCAACACTGGTCAAACAGCCAAAACTGTGGGCGATAATTTGCAGCGGTTGCTGGATCTGTTCCACCGTTGCGACCCAGCGGGCCACCCAGTTGTTTAACACAGGCTGGTTCCAGTCCTGTTGCTGAACACGGGAGCAGGAGGTCATTTGGCGTTGCAACCAAGATTGCCAGTGTTGATATTCACTGCCGCCAACGCCCGGAACGATCAAGTTATGAATCATGTCGCTACTCCCATATTCAGCATGTTTAACTTTTAACGGGTGTTGTTGGCTTTGACGATCTGGTCAAAGACACCACCAGTTTCGAAATGGACTTTTTGTACTTTCGACCAGCCACCAAATTCCTGGTTGACGGTCACCAATTTCAGCGGTTTAAAGGTGTTGCTGTATTTTTTCAGGATTGCAGCATTACGTGGACGGTAATAGTTACGTGCCACAGCTTCTTGTCCCTGAGGTGAATACAAGAAGTTCAGATAGCCTTTCGCCACGGCCAGATTGCCTTTTTTCGCTGCATTCTTTTCAACAATTGCCACCGGTGGTTCTGCCAGAATTGACAGGCTTGGTGTTACGATTTCAAACTTACCTGGCTGTTCACGCACCGCGAGAAAGGCTTCATTTTCCCAAGCAAGCAAGACGTCACCGATGCCACGTTCAGCAAAAGTGGTAGTTGCACCCCGTGCACCTGAGTCGAGAACCTTGGTTTGTTTGTAAATCTGACGTACGAATTCACGTGCTTTGGCATCACTACCGCCATTACGGTGTTTCGCCCATGCCCAGGCTGCCAGATAGTTCCAGCGCGCGCCACCTGAAGTTTTCGGGTTTGGAGTAATAATTTCTACGCCCGGTTTCACCAGATCACCCCAATCCTTAATCTGTTTTGGGTTGCCTTTACGCACCAAAAACACAATGGTTGAGGTATATGGTGTGGCATTTTGTGGTAATTTCTTTTGCCAGTTTGCTGGGAGCAGTTTGGCTTTTTCGGCAATCACATCAATATCTGCCGCCAATGCCAAAGTCACCACATCGGCATCCAGACCGTCAATCACGGCACGGGCTTGTTTGCCTGAACCACCATGTGACTGACGGAAATTGATTTGTTCACCGGTTCGTTTCTGCCAGTAAGCACCGAACTGTTTGTTGACGTCATCATACAGTTCACGGGTAGGGTCATAAGAGACGTTTAAGAAGTCTTTAGCTGCAAAAGAAAATGATGAAACAGAAACTAGAGCAGTCAGTAAGGCGATTTTCAATTTGGAAGTGTGCATCTGCTTTTTCCCTAAAATTTATGCGGTTTGGAAATATGGATGCAGCATAACCGCTGTCTTTATGCACAAAAAATAAGAAAAAATGCATTTTATATCTGCAAAAAAGAAATAATCTGCCAGATTTGCTTTTACACTAGCAACATCATCACCGCCTGAACCGAGTATGCAAGTTTTTCAAAATGCCCAGGAAATCCATGCTGTTTCTGTGCTGGATCGAGCCTTTCATTATGGAGATGGCTGTTTTACCACGGCTAGGATTCGGGCCAATCAGATCGAGTTACGGACACGTCATTGGTCGCGCTTGCAACAGGCCTGCCAGCAGTTGCTGCTGCAGGCTGACCTCAGTTTAATCGAACAAAGTCTAGCGCTGTTGCAACAACAGCACACAGCGTTGAACGGTACATTAAAAATCATGATTAGTCGGGGTGAGGGACAGCGTGGCTATGCTTTTCCTGATCATCCGGCTGATGTTTATGTATTTTATTATCCGCATGCCGTTGCTCATTTTCAGCCGGAATCTTTGCGGAGCGGAATCTTACAGCAGCGTATCGGTTTAACCATGCCAGCTTTGCTGGGGGTGAAAACCTTGAACCGGTTGGAGCAAGTCATGCTGAAGCATGAAGCACAACAACAGGGCTGGCCAGAGGCTCTGGTGTTTGATGTGCAGGATCGTCTGGTGGAGGGCGTAAGCAGTAATTGTTTTGTATGGCAAAACAATCGCTGGATCACGCCAGAACTTCGTTATAATGGCATCCACGGCGTGATGCGTGCCGAAATTTTGGCCCGTATGCAGGCGCGGGGTATTGCATGTGAACAACGCAGCGTTACCCTAGATGAGCTGTCACAGACCCAAAGCCTGTTTTTCTGTAATGCGCTTGGCCCGATGAAAATGGTGACCCAGTTGAATGACCGTTCTCTGCACCTTCAACCGTGTCTGGAACTTTTTCAGATTTTACAACTTGATCAGATTGATTAATTTATGCCTGTGTCTAAATCGAAAAAAAACGCAAAAAAAACACCTGCTATCCAGTTGAAAGCACCTTTACTGATTGTGGCTGCATTTGTGACCGTGATATTGATTGTGCTGTGGAGCAGTTTATTTAAATCCTACCCGGTTCAGGGCCAAAAACAGATGCTGGCGATTGCACAGGGAGATACTTATTCCGGGCTGATTGATCGTCTGAACAAGGAAAATAAAGTTCATTTTCCAATCCTACTCAAGCTGTACCAAAAGCTGGTCATTCGCGACACCCTTAAAGCCGGTGTCTATGAAATCCGTCAAGGCATGAGCGTCCGTCAGGTTTTAAGCCTGATTTCGAATGCAGAAAATGCACAAATGAACCGAATTCTGGTGATTGAAGGAACCACCTTCAAACAGCTCATCCATAGCCTGAAAAAAGATCCGTTGGTGAAAAACACCTTACTGGATTTACCTTATCCTGAAATGCTGAAAGAACTGGGAATTCCTTATACACATCCGGAAGGTCTATTTGCTCCAGATACCTATTTCTTTAGCAAAGGGGAAACGGATCGCAAGATCCTGACGGATCTGTATCAGCGTCAAATGAAAGCCCTAGATCAGGCATGGCAGAACCGTGCAGCAGACCTGCCGTATCAGGATAAATATCAAGCTCTGATCATGGCCTCGATCATTGAAAAAGAAACCAGTCTGGACAGTGAATTGCAACAGGTGTCTGGGGTATTTGTACGCCGTCTACAGCAGGGTATGCGTTTGCAAACCGATCCAACCGTGATTTATGGCATGGGTGATAAATATCAGGGCAATATCAGCCGTGAAGACCTGCGTACACCGACACCTTACAATACCTATACTCAAGCAGGTTTACCGCCGACACCGATTGCTTTGCCCAGTAAAAAAGCCATTGAGGCGGCCATGCATCCAGACAACTCCACTAATATTTATTTCGTAGCCACTGGCAATGGTGGGCATAAATTCAGTGCGACGCTGGAGCAGCATAACCGTGCTGTGCAGGAATATTTATCCGTGTTAAAAAATCGCTAGGAGCCAGTATGTTTATTAGTTTTGAAGGCACGGAAGGGGTCGGTAAAACCACTTTAATTCAAAAAATGTATCAGCATTTTTTAGCTCAGGGCCGGCAGGTGATTTTAACCCGAGAACCTGGGGGTACAGGACTGGCCGAGCAAATCCGTTCGCTGTTGTTAACGGTCAATGAGGCTGAAAAAATGTGTCCGGATACTGAGCTTTTGCTGATGTATGCGGCACGGGCACAACATATACAGCAGGTCATTTTACCTGCATTGACAGCCGGCCAGATCGTTTTATGCGACCGCTTTACGGACGCCAGTTATGCCTATCAGTGTGCAGGGCGTGGTTTAAGCAAGGCTAAGCTGAATTTGCTGAACAGCAACTTTGTTGCGCAAATGCCGGATCTGACATTCTGGTTGGATGCCCCGATTGAAATGGGTATGGCCCGTGCGCGTGCACGCGGTGAGCTGGACCGTTTTGAACAGGAAAAAG
Organism: Acinetobacter minutum; assembly: GCF_035916735.1. Taxonomy (NCBI): domain Bacteria; kingdom Pseudomonadati; phylum Pseudomonadota; class Gammaproteobacteria; order Moraxellales; family Moraxellaceae; genus Acinetobacter; species Acinetobacter minutum. Next base: position 20,982 of record NZ_JAQIHG010000014.1, on the reverse strand, counting down.
TCAGTTTCTTTGAACGGGTACGTGCCGGTTATGCCGAGCTTCATCAACAAGATCCCATGCGTATTCAGAAGCTTGATGCGACGCAGCCACCTGATGCAGTGTTTGCTCAGGCATTGTCTGGCCTGAAAGAAAAGGCTTAACCGAAGTTAAGCCATTTGTGTTTTTAGGGGGTGTTCACGAGTGGTTGATCCACTTTAAAGTCGGGTGGAGTCAACACCGTCTTACGGATTTCCGGTGCCAGATCCGGGTAATCTAACGTGTAATGCAAGCCGCGCGATTCCTTGCGGCTCATGGCACAGCGTACAATCATTTCTGACACCAGTACCAGATTACGTAACTCAATCAGATTTTTGCTGACCTGATAATCCTGATAATACTCGTTGATTTCACGCTTCAACATTTCAATGCGGTGCAGGGCACGTTCCAGACGTTTAGTGGTCCGTACGATACCGACATAGTTCCACATGGTCGCGCGTAGCTCATCCCAGTTTTGCAGAATGACCACATCTTCATCCGGATTGGTCACTTGAGAATCGTCCCAGGCAGGTACGCTTGGGCAGTCAAAAGTCGGGTTGAATTTGCGTTGGATATCCTGTGCTGCACTCATCCCATAGACAAAACATTCTAGCAGCGAGTTGCTGGCCATACGGTTGGCACCGTGCAGACCGGTATATGAGGTCTCACCAATCGCATATAACCCTGGAATATCGGTCTGGCTGTTTTCATCAACCACCACGCCACCACAGGTGTAGTGCGCCGCAGGAACCACCGGAATCATGTCTTTGGTAATATCGATACCGAGTTCAAGCAGGCGGGCATATAAGGTCGGGAAATGCTCGGTGATGAACTCTGCTGGTTTGTGGGTGATGTCCAGCCATACGTGGCGAATCCCCAGACGTTTGATTTCATAGTCGATGGCGCGTGCCACGATATCACGCGGTGCCAGTTCTGCACGCTCATCAAAACGCAGCATAAAGCGTTCGCCATCTGGCAGGCGTAAATAGGCTCCTTCACCACGCATCGCTTCCGTGATCAGGAAGGAACGTGCCTGCGGATGATAGAGACAGGTCGGGTGGAACTGGTTAAATTCCATATTGGCCACGCGGCAACCTGCACGCCATGCCATGGCAATCCCATCACCTGTGGCGATGTCTGGATTTGACGTGTAAAGATAGGCTTTCATGGCACCACCGCAAGCCAAGGCGGTAAATGGTGCGAGGAAAGTCTCGACTTCGCCATAATTTTCGTTCAGGGCATATAAACCCACGGCACGGTTTGCCTGATCTTTGAAACCCAATTTATGTGTGGTAATCAGGTCAATCGCAATATAGTTTTCAAAAATGGTGATGTTTTTCTGTTCACGTGCGCGTTGTACCAGCGTCGTTGAAATGGCTTTGCCGGTTGCATCCGCAGAGTGGATGATGCGGCGTTGCGAGTGACCCCCTTCGCGGGTGAGATGCAGTTGTGCATCTTCATCTAGCGTGAATTCCACACCATTTTGCAGTAAAAAGTCGACTGAAGGTTTACCACCTTCCACCGTGTGTCTAACGGCATCTAGTTCACACAGTTGTGCGCCTGCAATCATTGTGTCATCAATATGCTGTTGAATAGAGTCCGTTTCATCTAGAACCGCGGCTACACCACCTTGCGCATAAAACGTACTGGCTTCCGTCAGAGGAGCTTTGGCCAAAACGGCAATGTTGTAATGTTGAGGTAACGATAAAGCGAGGCTTAAACCTGCACCGCCACTTCCCACAATGATCACGTCAAAGTGATGCGTAGTGCTTAGATTAGACATATCCATCAGCTAGTTTGAAAAAAGTTTGATAATGACACCCCTTTTTGCCTAAAAAGGCAAGAGTAAATGTAGCGAGAAGTCCATCGGAATTTCTGTTTATTATGATTTTTGTAACGATTTTATTAACATCTTGTTTTATAGAAAATAATAAAACATAGTCATTACTATTCACAGAATAGCTGCTGAACAGTCTATTTTTTCCTCAAGTGAGATGAATATAGGTTTGGGCGAAATGAAACATCGGTATTTACAACAAGGTCTTTATGCGGTTGCGTTGACGATAGGCACCGTGCATACACAGGCAGCCAGTCCGGTTGATTTTTCCAATCTGGTGGAACAGGTCAGTCCTGCCGTGGTTAGTGTCAATGTCGTGAAAAAAATATCGCAGGAAGAATTATTGCAACAGCAGGTTCCTGAAATACTGCGCCGTTTTTTTGGTAATCAGGTGATCATTCCGCAGCAGCCGATGCCTCAGGAAAAAACCGCTTACGGTAGTGCTTTTTTTATCAGTAAAGATGGTTACCTGCTGACCAATCACCACGTGGTCGAAGATGCATCCCGTATCAGTATCATGCTGAATGACCGTCGGGAGATTGATGCCAAAGTTGTGGGAAGTGACCAGCGTACCGATGTGGCTTTACTCAAAGTCGAAGGCAATAATTTCCCGGAACTGCGCACGGGCGATGTCAATAAATTAAAAGTCGGTGAGCCAGTCTTGGCGATTGGTTCCCCGTTTGGTTTTGACTATTCGGCGTCGGCCGGCATTGTCAGTGCTAAATCCCGTAATATGTCGGGTGAAACCACCGTACCGTTTATTCAGACGGATGTAGCATTGAATCCGGGTAATTCAGGGGGGCCGCTCTTTAATCAGCGTGGGGAAGTGGTTGGGGTGAATTCCCGTATTTTTAGTGGCACGGGCGGCTATATGGGCTTGTCATTTTCCATCCCGATTGATGTGGCAATCGATGTAGCCGAGCAGCTAAAAACCAAAGGTAAAGTTACACGTTCCTACTTGGGGGTGAATCTGCAGGACATTGACCGTAATTTGGCAGAAGCTTATAAACTATCCAAACCTGAAGGTTCGCTCATTACGCAGGTGACACCAAATTCCCCAGCTGCACAAGCGGGATTAAGAGCAGGAGACGTGATCTTAAAATACAATGGTAATCCTATTTCACGGACCTCAGAGCTGCTCAATTACTTAAACCGTTCTGTTCCGAAGCAAAGTATCAGTCTGGAAATTTTACGTGATGATAAAATTCGCCAACTGTCGGCCACTTTGACTTCGGCACCCGATGAAACCCCAGCGACTGCAGGTTCAGCAAGCCAGAAACAGGGGCCAGTGCTTGGGATGACCATTCGTACGTTGAGTGAAGCGGAGCGGGCACAGTTGGAGGTGGAAGGGGGGATTGTGGTTCAGGAGGTGAGCCGGGGGGGATTGGCTGCGTTGTCTAGAATCATGCCGGGCGATGTTATTACCCATGTGAATGGTGCTGCCGTACGCAATACCCAAGAATTTGCCCGAATGGTTTCTGCACTGAACAAAAACACTGTGGCGCGTGTCTCTCTGATCCGACAGGGCTCTCGTGCGATTTTAGGCTTGCGCATGCAATAAGCCTGAATGAATTGCGGAAAACCACTCGTTGAGAGTGGTTTTTTGTTTTTTAATACTAGGGTTTCGCTATTTTTTTACATAAACTGCGGAGTCGAATCGGCGGCTGTTTTATTTGGGCTGTGAGATCTGTTCTTTCTACAATCAGGGAAATGTGAGTGTGAGTACGATTTTTGATCTTCAAATCACCGTGCAACCAGAACATATCGATGCTTTAGGGCATGTGAATAATGTGGTGTATATGCAGTGGATGCAGCAAGTGGCTGGAGCGCATATCAATCAGCTGGGTTTGGGGTTAAAACAGTATCTGGAATTAAAACATGCAATGGTGGCTGTGGAACATCATGTGCAGTACCGTAAGCCTGCTTTTGTTGGAGAGCGGTTGATTCTGCGAACCTGGCTGAGTGATTTAAATGCCTTATATTCAACCCGGCAGTATGTTTTTTATCGCCCGCAGGATCAGGCCGTTGTGTTTGTAGGGAATACCAAATGGGCTTGTGTCGAGATTGCGAGTGGACGTTCCAAACGTATGTCCCCCACCTTTATTCAGGCCTATCAGCCGCTTGTAGCTGAGCTAAACCCAATGGATTTTTCCCAGTGCTATCTGGCTGAAGCTAAATAAGCTGATGCTTTGCTATGTTTTTAAAAATCCGGCAGAAACATCCATCGCTACGATTATTTTGGATACTTTAAAAAAACCATCTGCTATAATCGCAGCCAATTTCTTTGTCAGCTTTTGCTATGTAGCAGTCCAGTTCTGCATAGCGCACGATATTCTTTAAGGTAGCCCATGGCGCAAGCTAAAAAATCTGTTGATATCAAAAATATACGTAACTTCTCGATCATTGCGCATATCGACCATGGAAAGTCGACACTTGCTGACCGCTTTATTCAAACCTGTGGTGGCTTGCAAGCTCGTGAGATGCAGGCACAGGTTCTGGACTCCATGGAGCTTGAACGCGAACGTGGCATTACCATTAAAGCTGCTTCCGTGACTTTGTATTATCAGCACCCGAATGGTCAGGAATATCAGCTGAACTTCATTGATACACCGGGACACGTAGACTTTTCCTATGAAGTTTCACGTTCATTAGCTGCTTGTGAAGGGGCTTTGCTCGTAGTCGATGCTGCGCAGGGTGTAGAAGCACAATCAGTGGCTAACTGCTATACCGCGATTGAGCAGGGACTTGAAGTTCTTCCTGTGCTCAACAAGATTGACTTGCCACAGGCAGAACCGGAACGTGTCATTCACGAGATTGAAGAAATCATCGGGATTGAAGCAACACATGCACCGACCTGTTCGGCAAAAACAGGTTTGGGTATTGATACCGTACTGGAAACGTTGGTGGATGTGATTCCGGCACCAGAAGGTGATCGTGAGGCTCCGTTGCAAGCCCTGATTGTAGATTCATGGTTTGATAACTACCTCGGGGTTGTCTCACTGGTACGGATCAAGCAGGGTCGTATCCGCAAGGGTGACAAAATGCTGGTGAAATCAACCGGTCAAACCCATTTGGTGACATCGGTAGGTATCTTTAATCCAAAACATACTGAAACAGACTTGCTCGAAGCTGGTGAAGTAGGCTTTGTGATTGCCGGGATTAAAGACATCTTTGGTGCGCCAGTCGGTGATACCATTACCTTGTCCACCACACCTGAAGTTGCGACATTGCCTGGTTTTAAAAAGGTTAAGCCGCAGGTCTATGCAGGCTTATTCCCAATTGATGCCAGTGATTTTGAACCGTTCCGTGAAGCGCTACAAAAACTGCAAATCAACGACTCGGCCTTGTTTTTTGAACCGGAAAGCTCTGATGCACTAGGCTTTGGCTTCCGTTGTGGTTTCTTGGGCATGTTGCACATGGAAATCGTTCAGGAACGTCTAGAGCGTGAATATGATCTGGATCTGATTACCTCAGCGCCTACGGTTGTGTATGAAGCCCTGACCAAAGCGGGTGAAACCATTTATATCGACAGCCCATCGAAAATGCCGGAAGGTGGTACGGTCGAAGATTTGCGCGAACCGATTGCCGAGTGTCATATTCTGGTGCCGCAGGAATATTTAGGTAACGTGATGACCTTATGTATCGAGCGTCGTGGCATACAGAAGGATATGAAGTTCTTGGGTAATCAGGTTTCGATTACCTTTGAAATTCCAATGGCAGAAGTGGTGATGGATTTCTTCGATCGATTGAAATCTTGTTCACGTGGTTTTGCTTCACTGGATTATAACTTTGTGCGTTTTGAAAGTTCGAATCTGGTGAAGGTGGATGTCCTGATCAATGGCGACAAAGTGGATGCCTTGGCGATGATCTGTCACCGCAATGATGCGCGTCACCGTGGTATTGCATTGGTTGAAAAAATGAAAGACCTGATTCCACGTCAGATGTTCGATGTAGCGATTCAGGCGGCGATTGGCGCACAGATTATTGCCCGTTCGACCGTAAAAGCGATGCGTAAAAACGTTCTGGCGAAATGTTATGGTGGGGACGTATCACGTAAGAAGAAATTGCTTTCGAAACAGAAAGAGGGTAAGAAACGCATGAAACAGGTGGGCAGTGTTGAAATCCCACAAGAAGCGTTCCTGGCTGTGTTGAAAGTAGAACGATAATAAATAGAGGTCATTTCGCCCATGGATTTTGATTTTAATTTAATCCTCGTACCTGCCACATTGCTGTTTTTCTTGTTGTGGTTGCTGGATAAGCTGGTGTTGAAACAGCGTAAAACCCGCGGACGAGGCAACGAAAATTTTATCATTACCTGGGCCTATGATTTCTGGCCGGTGCTGGCGGTCGTGCTGGTGCTGCGCTCATTTTTCTACGAGCCGTTTAATATCCCGTCGGATTCCATGGTTCCCACCTTGGAAACCGGTGATTTTATTTTGGTGAATAAATATAATTACGGGATTCGTTTGCCGATCGTCAATACCAAGGTGATTGAAGTGGGCGCTCCGGAGCGTGGTGATGTGGTGGTGTTCCGCTATCCACCGCAACCGAGCATCAGCTACATCAAGCGTATTGTGGGTTTGCCCGGGGATCATATCGTTTATGATCATGGTCAGCTGAGCATTAATGGCCAGAAAGTGCCTAAAGTGTCCGTTGAGTTTAGCCGTGTTAAAGATGCCTTGGATACACCAACCTCAATTTATCATAAAGAAACTTTAGGTCGGCATACCTTTACCATGCGTGAACTAGAAGGGGTAAATGTTGCACAACAGGCACCTTTCCTGAACACCATTGAAAATGGTAAATATTCCAGTGAAAATGGTTTGTATTGGGAAGTCAAGGTTCCGGCAGGCCACTATTTTGCTATGGGTGATAACCGTGACCAGAGTGCGGACAGCCGTTTCTGGGGATTTGTACCGGAACAAAATCTTACCGGTCGTGCCGTTTATATCTGGATGCATAAGGAACCAGGTTTTAAACTGCCTTCATTTAGCCGTAATGGCCAGATTGATTAAACTACGATGGATAATAAAAAATGCGTAAAGCTCAACAAGGTGTATCAGTTATAGGGGTTTTATTGGCGGTCATCCTGTTTGCTATTGTTGCTAAGGCAGCTTTAGCCATTTGGCCAACTTATTGGGATGATCGGGTGATCAATAAGGAAATTGAAGATGTATTGAAAAATAATCCGATTACCATGAAATCTTTTGAATTCGAGTCTAAAATGGATCAGCAATTAAGCATGAATAATATCCGTGACTTGAAGATTAAAGACATTACCCAAGTACAAAATGCGGGTGGTCTGGAAGTGAAGAAAAAATACGAAGTAAGAAAGCCTTTCTTGCTGAATATCGATTTAGTGTTAACGTTCGAGAAAGATTTTGATCAAAGGTTCGTCCAAAGTCAGAGTAAGTGATCCGCGCTTACCTAGCCGTATCGGTTATCAATTCAAGCAACCCGAGCTGCTCCAGCTTGCCCTGACACACCGATCGGTCAGTCACAAACACAACTATGAGCGCCTAGAGTTTCTAGGCGATTCATTATTAGGCATGATTATTGCCAATCACCTTTACCATGCTTACCCGCATGAAAATGAAGGTCGTTTGACCCGTATGCGGGCAACGCTGGTGCGGCAAGAAACTCTGGGTAAAATTGCAACCGATTTGAAACTTGGGCCGTGTTTAATACTCAGTACCGGTGAGTTGAAATCAGGTGGCCACCATCGTGAATCAATTCTCGCAGATACCGTGGAAGCAATTATTGGGGCCATTTATCTCGATTGTTATGATTTAAGTAGCTTGCAAAAAATTGTTCTAAAATGGTACGAGCCCTATTTAGAACATATTGAACCCACTGATCAATTGAAAGATCCAAAATCACGCTTGCAGGAATATCTGCAGGCACGTAAAAAGCCATTACCGATCTATGAAGTGGTGGATATTCAAGGTGATGCACCGAATCAACACTTTAAAGTTGAATGTCGAGTCGAAGGGCTTTCCATATTCAATGGTGAAGGTTCCAGCCGTCGGTTTGCTGAACAGACAGCAGCGGCGGAAATTTTAAAACTTTTGGAGCAGTAGTCTGCCATGTCAAATCATTCCGATCACATCGATGCTGATCACGAGCCGTCTAATGACAGCAATAACCTGATTAACCAGTTCTTTAGTGAACAGGGTACAGAAATCCCATCTGACTTTCGCAGTGGTTTCGTTGCGATTGTGGGACGTCCGAACGTAGGCAAGTCTACGTTAATGAACCATTTGTTGGGACAAAAACTTTCCATTACTTCACGTAAGCCTCAAACCACTCGACATAAAATTGTCGGGATTGATTCGCGTGAAAAATCTCAGGCGGTATTTGTTGATACCCCAGGGATGCACAAAAAAGAAGTACGTGCCATCAATAAGATGATGAACCGTGCAGCACATTCCGCACTGCGCGATGTGAATCTGGTTCTGTTTGTTGTGGATGCACAAAAATGGACGCAAAACGACGAACTGGTGTTAGAAAAACTGCGTAATGCGGAAATGCCGGTGATTCTAGTGATCAATAAACTGGATACCCTTGAGAATAAAAATATGGCACTCCCTTTGATTCAGGAACGTGCCAAGCTCATGAACTTCGCTGAGATCGTTCCGGTTTCTGCTTTGCGTGGCGCCAATCTTGATCACTTGCGCGACACGATTGAAAAATATTTGCCTTTCCAACCACCCTTATATTCATTTGATCAGATCACGGATCGTTCTGAGCGTTTCTTGGCTTCAGAGATCATTCGTGAAAAGATCATGCGTCAGTTAGGGGAAGAGTTACCGTATGATTTAACGGTGCAAATCGAATCGTTTAAGATTGAAGATGCTGTGTTGAATGAAAAAACCGGTCGCATGAAAGCACCCTGTACCTATATTGATGCCACGATCTTTGTTGATCGCCCGGGTCAGAAAGCGATTGTCATTGGTGAGAAGGGCGCGAAACTGAAACGTATCGGGATGGATGCACGTGCGGACATGGAAAAAATGTTCGAGCAGAAAATCATGCTGACACTCTGGGTGAAAGTCAAAGGTGGCTGGTCGGATGACGAGCGTGCCTTGAAAAGTTTAGGTTATAGTGATATCTAAACCTTAACAGAGTGGTGATCACATGAATATATTCAAAATCATGACTGTGCTCAGTTGTGTGATGCTGTTGCAGGGATGTATTTATAAAGTGGTCACCGTTCCAGTTGGAATTGTCTACAAAACCACCAAAGGTGTAGTCAAAGGGACTGCAATCGTGGTGGGTGCTGTCATCCCGGACGGAGAGGATGACGATGGAAAAAACAAAGAAGATGAAGATGCTCAGCAGGATGACTAAACGCAGATGATGCGCAATCAGAGCTTGCATGGTTATCTGATCCATTCCCGTAAATATCGTGAACGCAGTTATATTGTGCATCTGTTTACCCAGGAATACGGGCGAATCGATGGTGTACTCAGGCAGGTACCTCCACCGCAATACCAACCCATCCGGGTACAAGCCAGTGGTAAAAGTGAGCTGAAGAACTTTAGCCAGCTGGAAACCATGCATCAGCCAGTTTTTTTTGCGGGTGATGCCTTTTTTGCCGGATTTTATCTAAATGAACTTCTACTGCGTTTGTGTCCTCTAGAAGAACCCATGCCGGAAACATTTGCGCAATATCATGTTGCAGTCGCTCAGCTGCAACAATTGTCTACTCATACTCAACCAGATATTTTTTTACGTCAGATTTTACGGCGCTTTGAGCATGTATTGCTGCAAGAGCTCGGATATGCACTCGATTTTCAATATGATGCGCAGCGGGAACTGATCCAGCCTGAACGATATTATCAATTTCATCTGAGCGAAGGCTTTGTACCAGTTTATGCTCAGACACATGCTGCACTCTCGGGGCATTTAATCCAATCCATGCAAGATGCACTATCTGAGCCGGAATTTAACGCGCAGCAGCTGCAATTATTGGGTAAACTTTACCGGCAAATGATCACGTCACTTTTAGGCGACCGGCCTCTTAAAAGTCGACAGTTGTGGATTCAACATCTTCCCACTCAATCGTAACTGAGGAAATTTTTATGGCTGCATTGCTTGGTGTAAACATTGACCATGTTGCTACGCTTAGACAAGCGCGAGGCACTTGTTATCCGGATCCTGTACAGGCAGCATTGATTTGTGAGCAGGCCGGTGCACAAGGAATTACCTTACACTTGCGTGAAGACCGTCGCCATATCCAGGATGATGATGTACGCCGTATGCGTCCCGTTTTGAAGACCCGTATGAATCTTGAATTGGCCGTGACCGATGAGATGGTGGCTTTTGCAAAAGAAATTCAGCCTCAGCATGTGTGTTTTGTACCAGAACGCCGCCAGGAAGTGACGACCGAAGGTGGTTTGGATGTTTTGACCCATTTCGAAAAAGTGCACGCTGCAACACAGGCATTGACGGCTATCGGTTGCGATGTGTCTTTATTTATTGATGCGGATCTTGCCCAGATTGACGCTGCAGTTGCCTGTGGTGCACCAACCATTGAGATTCATACCGGTGCCTATGCTGATGCAGAAACACCAGAGGCACAACAGGCTGAGTTGCAGCGCATTATTCGTGGTGCTGAATACGCTGCGAGCAAAGGCTTGGTAGTGAATGCTGGACATGGTTTGAATCTGGACAATGTTGTACCGATTGCAGCGATTTCAGAGATTCATGAATTGAATATTGGTCACTCAATTATTGCCGATGCGGTATTTGTTGGGCTAGAGCAGGCAGTAAAACGCATGAAAGCGGCGATTGAAGCGGTGAGATAATTTGATGTCCACGATTGATTATGATGAATTGATGCAGCCGGTGATCGCTTTTTTAGGCTGTGAAACACCAAAAGCCTGGCTGGATGAAGCCCTGAACAATCTGGATTTGTTGATGCAGGATCATGCCAACTGCGAGAAAAAAGCCGCAGGCACAGCGATGAATTTGATGTTCCGTTACAGCTTCTTTACCGATTTGCAGGTTAAATTGGCGCAACTGGTTCGTGAAGAAATGCTGCATTATGAGCAGGTTCTGGAATTCATGGCGAAACGCGGTCAGGAGTGGAAAGGTTTAAGTGCAGGACGTTATGCGGGTGGCTTGCGTAAAGAAATCCGCACCTATGAGCCCGAGGCATTAATTGATGTGCTGATTATTGGTGCTTTTGTCGAAGCGCGTTCCTGTGAGCGTTTTTATGCCTTGGCACCCTTAGTGGATGAAGAGCTTGGACGCTATTATCGTTATTTGCTCAAGTCTGAATCACGTCATTATGAAGATTATCTGGCGCTTGCGATGGATGTCGCGAAGACGGCCAAACTAAAAAATCCGGAAGAGGATATTCAGCAACGTATCGCGCATATCCGTGAAGTGGAAAAACAGCTGATCTTGTCTGAAGATGATATGTTCCGTTTTCATAGTGGCGTACCGGTTCAGGCAGCTTAAACGACATAATCTTCTTAAAACTCAATCCTCTATTCGATAGGGGATTTTTTATATTTAAAAAGACAGAAAATAAAAAAGCCCGCTTTAATGCTGCGGGCTTTCTTGAATTTGGCTCTCCCACCTGGGCTCGAACCAGGGACCTGCGGATTAACAGTCCGTCGCTCTACCGACTGAGCTATGGGAGAATCTGCATGCGATTATAAGCAGATTTTACCTATGGTCAAGTGATTCTGCATAGAATTCAGAAAATTGATGACTGTCTGATTCTTATTTAAACAAATGGGGCGAATTAGATTGAAAGCCTTGCCTGAAACGCACTGAAAGGCTAGATTAATTTGAATAAAGTGTTTGAATTTAGCTCAAACCGTGTGGATTTAACCAACTTGCCAGCACTGAAATGGCTAAAATGGAGACAGCGTATGCAAACGCTTACGATTGCTGAAATCTTTTCTGATTTTTCTTTTTATCAAGATCATTATCTTTCGATTATCGCTCAGCCCGAGCAATATTTTACTCCAGTACAGGGAGCATTTATTCAAGTGTGGCCTGTGGGTAGACAGCCGTTGTATTTAGGTGATCTGTTACAGTTGTGGTTTTCCGAAAAGTGGCTGATCCAGTCACCTTGCCAATTATTACTTGAAGCCCGTAGCAATGGACGTAAACAGCCGCTACAGCGTGAAAAGGATCTGTACTTATATGAACTGAGTGGTAGTGCCTTATCTGGGCGTAATCACTGCAAAGTCTGGTCGCGTTCCGAGCAGAAAACCTTGTCCGTCTCTCTGGACAGCGTCTTTAAATATTATTGCCTGTATCGGGGCACGTCACGTCCAGAAGTTCCTGAGCGAAATTTGCGAGATGCGTTAAAGTCATCACTTTGATCACATCAGTCTATTGACTGTTTTCAGACCTATTGCTGCGGTAATCTTGCTAATGATCACCTGGCTCTGGATTTATAGATCTCATCCTTCGTTGGTTTTGATAACAGAAATTTTGATTTGCTAAATCGAAGATAAGTACTGGTATTTTATGTGCAATTTTGGATATGGTGCTAGATACGGGTTATTGAAAATGGACGTTCAAGCATGTTCTGGAAAATTGCACTGGCCATGCTCGCCTTTGCTGCGAATTCAGTGCTGTGCCGCCTAGCCTTAGTCGGGCAGCATATCGATCCCATGAGTTTCACCAGCCTTCGGGTGAGCAGTGGAGCTGTGGTTTTAATGCTGCTATTTTTGAGCAGGCCGCATCGCCATAAAATTGAATGGAATTGGCTGCATGCTGTTTTCCTCGCGGTATATATGCTGGCGTTTTCGATTGCCTATCTGAAAATAGATGCAGGTGTGGGCGCTTTATTGTTGTTTGGAACAGTACAACTCAGCATGGTGCTTTATGCAGTCTGGCGAGGGGAGCGGGTCAGCCTGCCCCGTGGAATCGGATTGGTATTGGCCTTTGCCGGGATCGTGTTTTTGCTCTTGCCCGGTGCTCAGGCACCTGATTTGAAGTATTCCCTAGTGATGATTCTCTCTGGTTTAGCCTGGGGAGCCTATAGTGTTGTGGGACAACGTAATCAGGATCCACTGAGCAGTAGTCTGGCAAATTTCCTGCTTGCAGTACCCTTGGTGCTGATCAGTACTGTTTTATTGAATATGGACCGTTATTTTGACGTCCAGGGTATTGTGCTGGCTATCCTGTCGGGTGGTTTGGCATCGAGTGGTGCTTATGTGCTGTGGTATGCGATTGTGAAAAAAATTGACCGGGTGACAGCGAGCACTGTGCAGCTGAGTGTACCTTGTCTGGCGATTTTGGGTGGAACCTGGTTGATTGGAGAGTCAGTGAACCTCAGGATGATCGTGGCAACCCTGATGGTGTTATTGGGTATTTGGTTGGTGATTCTCACTCTTGCTAAGCCTACTCGGGTTTGATGAGAGAGGAGGGTATTGAAGCCGCAATAAAAAAACCGCCAACGAATGGCGGTTTTTTTAAAGCAATATGTATAAATTATTTTGCCGCTTTTTCTGCTTCGATTGAAGCAATCGCTGCGTCTACGCCTTCGATCGAATCAGCCGCTTTCTTGATACGAGCAAGCGCATCAACCAAAACTTCGTCAGCAGTTGCATAAGAAATACGCATAAATCCGCCTAGACCGAATGCATCACCAGGAACAACCGCAACACCCGTTTCTTCCAATAACCATTCAGAGAATTCTGTGCAAGATTTTAAACCTTTGGCACGGATTAATGGACGGATGTTGGCATAGGCATAGAAAGCACCATCTGCAGGTAAGCAAGAGATACCTTTGATGTCGTTCAAGCCATTGACAACCAAGTCATGACGGCGTTTGAAGGCTTCGATCATTGGTTGAAGTACGTCTTGTGGACCATTCAATGCCGCTTCAGCAGCCACTTGTGAGATCGAAGTCGGGTTCGAAGTCGATTGCGACTGGATTTTTTTCATCGCGCCAATCAGTTTTGCAGGGCCTGCTGCATAGCCGATACGCCAGCCAGTCATTGCATAGGCTTTAGATACACCATTTAACACGATGGTGCGGTCATAAAGATCTGGTGCAACAGTCGCGATGTTGTAGAACTCATCTTCCCAACGGATTGGTTCATACATGTCGTCAGAAGCGATGAGAACTTCTGGGTATTTACGAAGCACTTCAGCCAAAGCAAGAAGCTCTTCTTTGGTATAGATCATGCCTGTTGGGTTTGATGGGCTGTTTAATACCAAAAGACGTGTTTTATCGGTGATTGCTGCTTCCAATTGTGCAGGTGTGATTTTGAAGCGTTGTTCTTCACCACATTTTACGATTACTGGAACGCCTTCAGCGATGATCACCATATCTGGATAGCTTACCCAGTAAGGTGCAGGAATAATTACTTCGTCACCTTTGTTTAATAACGCAAGTGCCAAGTTAAAGAATGACTGTTTACCACCACAAGAAACCAAAATCTGGTTTGGTTGGTAGTCAAGGTTATTATCGCGTTTGAATTTTGCAATAATTGCTTTTTTTAAGCTTGGAGTACCATCGACAGCAGTGTATTTGGTGAAGCCTTTGTTAATCGCTTCAATTGCTGCATCTTTGATGTGTTGAGGCGTGTCAAAATCAGGTTCGCCTGCACCCAAACCAATTACGTTTTTACCTGCCGCTTTTAATTCAGCAGCTTTGTTAGTAACAGCAAGTGTTGGGGACGGTTTGATGGCATTTACACGATCAGAGAGACGTACGTCCACGGCGGTATTCCTTCTTATAGGGATAAAAAAATAAAAAGCAGATTATTTTAGCCTAAAAATGACAGCTTGTTGGGTGAATATCACAACAAATTAATAAAAAAACAGCAATTCCCAGCAGCTTTAGTCGAATGGACGGCACTGGATTCCTTTGAGTCACTGCTCGCAGCTCAAGGCAAAATCCCGTACAATACGCTGAAGCGTGTTAGAGTCAGTATTATGAGTACTCCGAATTCCCCAGCAAAGAAGCCATTAGTTAAGCTTCCTTTTCCGATCAAACAAGAACAGGAAGCCAATGCTGACAGTACTTTAGAAGACGTGCGTCCTAAACCTCAGCGCTATGCTGATCGAACCTGGATGCCTCCGCGTGGTACCCGTAGATCGATGGGTAAACGTTAATTAAAAAAATCGCAAGACAACCGCTTGCGATTTTTTTATGTCTGAGAGCTTAGCTTGATCATTCCTCTGCAGAGGCTTTAAGTCACGAGTCACAGCTTGAGCCGATCAAGTATTCAGATGACCAGTATTTTACCTACCATTAAAAATGCACCCCTTCGGGTGCATTCCTGTAAGTTAACAGTGTTCAACGATAAGCGGGATGTACAATTTCGCGCTGGCCTTGCCACAATTCAATAAATTCCTGCTCATCAAATTCATACAATTCCATCAGCGCGATAATAGTACCGACAAAGATCATCGGACCTTCTGAATTGTCCTGAAAATGAAAAATCTTGGATAAATGGTTCATGGTGTCACTGATTTCAAACTCACGACCACGTCCATAACGATCTTCAGGATACATCGGTTCTTGTAGGACCTGCAGAGCGATCTGTTTTTGTGCTTTAGTTAGACGGGTGTCCTCCAGCGCTTGTTCATAACTGCTATAGCCATAATTGGGATAGAAAATAATTTTGTCTTGTAAAAATGCCTTGACCCAATCCTGGCGTAGGGTTGGAAATAGCTGTTTGGCCTTTTGTTCCACATAGGGTTGAAAGGATTGCGGCAAAATGACGTTAGCACTGATCCCTTTAAAAAACGGAGCAATATCCTTGATTTGGTAACCGGCAATTCCACAGCCGATTGGGGTTAAAAAGTATTTCATTTTTGGATGATTTTTGGCATAGACCTTAAAATCTTCCACATAATGTTCAATTTGTGACAACGGCATTTGTTGCAAATGCTCATTTAACGTGGGGATCGCAAAACTTTGTCCTGCCCAGCCGCGACCCACACCCATCACTGCGCCAAAATATTTATGCGCTGTGCGTGCGGCTCCTCCAGCATGCTGGCCGGCAAGGTTACTGCCAAATACAAAAACGGTGTCTTCCGGTAAACTGGTGATGATGCTTTCATCATGATATTGGTAAGGCATGGCATTATATTTTTCATAGAGTTTCTTGCATGTTGCAATTGATTTGCATAAGGGTCAAGTGAAAACTATGTCGGCTTTTGATGCTTAAGATGGGGCGTGGGGTTGGGCTGGAAAAAGGAGAGCGTTATTGTTATTTCCAGCAAGATAAAAGCCCTTTTGACTTGGATTTTACCTTTATCATCTCCATATTGATTAACCTAATTTGATTCTGACTGATGGATGAGGAATAGATCCGTCATTCATCAGGATGAATCTCCATTGCAGAGGGCCGCAAAGCACGTGAACGACGCACAACCGTTTCAATTGGTGACCAGTTATCAGCCAGCAGGGGATCAGCCTCAGGCGATTGAAAAATTAGTCGATGGGATCGAGCAGGGTTACCGTAACCAGTTACTGCTTGGAGTGACAGGATCGGGTAAAACCTACACCATGGCCAATGTCATTGCACAATTACAACGTCCAACCATTGTCATGGCGCATAACAAAACCTTGGCCGCCCAGCTTTAT
Organism: Acinetobacter minutum; assembly: GCF_035916735.1. Taxonomy (NCBI): domain Bacteria; kingdom Pseudomonadati; phylum Pseudomonadota; class Gammaproteobacteria; order Moraxellales; family Moraxellaceae; genus Acinetobacter; species Acinetobacter minutum. The sequence continues at coordinate 4,555 of NZ_JAQIHG010000014.1, read as the reverse complement.
GGTGAATTCAAAGCCTTCTTTCCGAACAATGCGGTCGAGTATTTTGTCAGTTATTATGACTATTACCAGCCGGAAGCTTATGTGCCATCGTCGGACACCTTTATTGAAAAAGATGCGGCGATCAATGATCACATTGACCAGATGCGTCTTTCGGCGACGCGTGCCTTGTTGGAGCGTCGTGATGCAATTATTGTTGCGTCTGTTTCAGCGATTTACGGTCTGGGTGATCCTGAAGCCTATATGAAAATGCTCCTGCATGTGGTGCAGGGAGATCGGATCAATCGTGATGAGCTGATTCGTCGTTTGGTCGAAATGCAATACACTCGCAATGAGCTGGAATTCCTGCGTGGTACTTATCGTATTCGTGGTGAAATTCTGGATGTTTTCCCAGCGGAATCAGATCAGTATGCGATCCGGATCGAACTGTTTGATGATGAAGTCGATTCCATTCGCTGGTTTGATCCGTTGACTGGGAAAATGTTGCGTAAAGTGCCGCGGGTAACGATTTATCCGAAAAGTCACTATGTCACGCCCAAAGATCACTTACAGAAAGCGATTGGTACGATTAAAGAAGAATTGGCTGAGCGTCTGGAATTTTTCCGAGCCAATGACAAACTGCTTGAAGCACAGCGCATTGAACAGCGTACCCGTTATGATCTGGAAATGATGCAGCAACTCGGCTATACTAACGGCATTGAAAACTACTCGCGCCATTTATCTGGCCGTCCGGCAGGTGAAGCACCACCGACTTTGTTTGATTATATCCCGGAAGATGCCTTACTGATTATTGATGAGTCGCATGTGACAGTCCCGCAGATTGGTGCAATGTATAAGGGTGACCGTTCACGTAAAGAAAATCTGGTGAATTACGGTTTCCGTTTGCCGAGCGCATTGGATAACCGGCCAATGAAATTTGAAGAGTGGGAACGGATTGTCCCGACCACCATTTATGTCAGTGCGACACCGGCCAAGTATGAACTGGAAAAATCGGAACAGATCGTTGAGCAGGTGGTGCGTCCGACCGGTTTGATTGACCCTGAAATTGAAGTCCGCCCCGTACTGACCCAAGTAGATGATGTGCTGTCGGAAATCAACCTGCGTAAAAATCTGAATGAGCGGGTATTGGTCACCACCTTAACCAAACGCATGGCTGAAGATCTCACGGCCTATCTCAAAGAATATGGTATCAAGGTGGCGTACCTGCATTCGGACATTGATACTGTGGAGCGAGTCAAGATTATCCATGAATTGCGTACCGGGGTATTTGATGTGCTGGTCGGGATTAACTTGTTGCGTGAGGGGCTGGATATGCCGGAAGTTTCTCTCGTTGCCATTCTGGATGCTGATAAAGAAGGCTTCTTGCGCTCGGAACGCTCTCTGATTCAGACCATTGGTCGTGCTGCCCGTAACTTGAAAGGCAAAGCAATTTTATATGCGGATCGCATCACCGATTCGATGCAAAAAGCCATGGATGAAACCAGCCGCCGTCGTCAGAAGCAGATCGAGTTTAACCAGTTACATGGCATTATCCCCCGCAGTGCTGTGCGTCAGGTGATCAAAGAGATCGATACCGGTGAGGTGCTCAGTGATGAACAGATCGAGGATAAACTGACAGAACAGGCGTTGGCTTTGACTGCGGATGAACGACATCTGTTATCTGATCCCAAATTGCTGGCTAAGCATATGGCGAAACTGGAAAAAGAAATGCTGAAAGCCTCTAAAGAGCTGCAATTTGAACAGGCTGCGCGTTTGAGAGATGAAATCTTGCGCTTAAAAGCACAGATGTTGCAGTGAAAGGGTGGGGTTCACGCAGCTTTCACAGTTGATGCACTACATAATGCTACACACAATAGGTGATTTTCCATTAAGGTAACAGAATCAATGGAATCGGTAGCGCAAAATTTCAGGAGTATGGTGATGAAGATAAAGAAGTCGATCCCACAAGCTGGCTGGAAAATGACAAAACTTGCCGTGGGTGGCGTGCTATTGGCGGGATTGGCCATCGGAACACTAGCATATGCTAAACCTCAACCTTTAACTTCGGTGGAAAAGGTTGAGCTGGATAAATATCTGGGGGGTTGGTATGAGGTGGCACGTAAGCCCTTGTATTTCCAAAATCAGTGTGATCACAATGTCAGTGCAACCTATACTCTAAATGAAAATGGCAATATCAATGTAGATAACCGCTGCTATAAAAAAGATGGCAGTTTACAGCAGGCGCTTGGTGAAGCCTTTATCAGCAATCCCCCTTTTAACAGTCAATTAAAGGTGAGCTTTTTACCGGAAGCGATTCGCTGGATTCCCGTGGCACGTGGTGACTACTGGATTTTAAAACTGGATGAGGATTATCAAACTGTGTTGGTCGGTGAACCACAACGTAAATATCTCTGGGTCTTGTCGCGCACCCAGCATCCAGATGAAGCCGTGGTGCAAGAATATCTGGATTATGCTAAATCTGTAGGGTACAACCTGAATGATGTGATTCGCACCAAGCAAGTGAAAAAATAACTTTATTCAGTCTTCACACTTCAAAGAACCATGCTGATCAGCATGGTTTTGTTTTTTTGGGATATGGATGAAGTTGTGTGACTCAATTCCTGTGGTAAAGCTTCTCTTTTGATTGTGAGCTTGGTTTTATGCCTCTATAAACATAATTTATTGTCTTGGGTTTAAAATTTATTGAATGAAATCATGATTCAATCGATCAAACTCACGGTAATGAGGTCGATTTTGTAATTCACTGAGCCTAAACCGTAAAATCACGCAAAAAATTGATGGTATTTTGTAAGGTTATAATGAATATTTATGAAATTATCCGCTCCCTTCACAGCTTTTGATTCAATCTTCAGAATAATTCCATTACAATTGACGGGTTTTAAAATTCACGCCTAGATAGAATTAATTAGAGGACGTATCTGTGAGCAAAGACACTATCATCGCCCTACATGCAGAACACCAAGGTCGTTGGAAAAACCGTGAAGAAATCGCGGAACGTATGATTGCTTTGATCGGTCAGTTATACCGTGAAAAAAATATTGTGACTTCTGTTTACGGTCGTTCTTTAGTCAATCGTTCAGTCATCCAGATTTTGAAAGCTCACCGTCGTACCCGTATGATGGATGTTGAACTTTCAGTTGTTCACACTTTCCCAATTCTTGAGGCGTTGGCAAAAGTTGAAAACATCGGTTCTGCTGAAATCGATTTGGGTAAACTTGCAGTTGAATATAAAGAACAAGGTGGTGATGTAGACGCGTTTGTTGCAAAAGCGGTTGAATCGCTAAAAGGCAACGCGACTGCTGTTGAGCCTAAAGATGTCGTACTTTACGGTTTTGGCCGCATCGGTCGTATCTTGGCGCGTTTGATCATTGGTCAATCTGGTTTGGGCCGTGGCTTAAGCTTGAAAGCGATCGTTGTTCGTAAAACTGCAGATGGCGATTTGGAAAAGCGTGCATCGCTGCTTCGTCGTGACTCGATCCATGGTCCATTTGCCGGCACGATTTCTGTTGATGAAGAAAATGAAGCCATCATTGCCAATGGTAACTTTATCAAAGTGATCTATGCATCTAATCCTGCAGAAGTTGATTACACTGCTTATGGTATCAACAATGCCTTGGTGATCGACAACACGGGTAAATGGCGTGATGCTGAAGGTCTTGCGCAACACTTGAAATGCCCAGGTGCTGCACGTGTGATTTTGACTGCACCAGGCAAAGGTGAAATGAAAAACGTGGTGTATGGCGTAAACAACGCAGACATCCTTGATGAAGATACCATCATCTCTGCTGCGAGCTGTACCACCAATGCGATTACCCCAGTATTGAAAGTATTGGATGACAAATACAAAGTGATCAACGGTCACGTTGAAACTGTTCACTCATTCACCAATGACCAGAACCTGATCGATAATTACCACAAAGCGGACCGTCGTGGCCGTGCTGCAACCTTGAACATGGTTATCACTGAAACAGGTGCAGCGAAAGCAGTTGCGAAAGCGCTTCCTGCATTGAAAGGTAAATTGACAGGTAACTCTGTACGTGTTCCTACACCAAACGTTTCTCTTGCGATCTTGAATTTGACGCTCGAGAAAGACGTAGACCGTGAAGAAGTGAACGAATATATCCGTCAAATTTCGATCCACTCAAACCTACAAGGTCAAATCGGTTATACCAACTCAAGTGAAGTGGTATCTTCTGACTTTATCGGTTCACGTACTGCGGGTGTATTCGATGCACAGGCAACGATTACTTCTGGCAACCGTTTAACTGCTTATGTTTGGTACGATAACGAAGTGGGTTATAGCTGCCAAGTATTGCGTATCGCTGAACAAATGGGCGGCGTAAGCTATCCAAAAGTTCCTGCTGAAACAAATGCATAATTTGTAATTCAGCGACAAAAAGCCCGGTTCCAACCGTAATGCCAGTCAGTTAAGCAACATTTAGCAAAATGCTGTAAAAATGAGTGTATATAAATACGCTCATTTTTTTTTATGACTTTATCTGAGAATTTAGATTTAACCCTTCAGCACTCCATGCCATCACTCGCTGATTTTAGTGAG